>NZ_JBQZXE010000024.1:0-36613 GCF_053555855.1 Shigella sp. SIG3 | reverse complement strand
TTTGGCGCAATTATCGCGGTTGTCTTTGGGCAAAGTCTTATTTTGTCTAACGTGCCACATCAATCGCAAGACGTTCTCGATAAAATGTCTCCAGAGCAATTGAGTGCGTATAAACACAGCCTAGTATTATCGGTACAGACACCTTATATGATCATCGTGGCTATCGTGTTACTGGTCGCCCTGCTGATCATGCTGACGAAATTCCCGGCATTGCAGAGTGATAATCACAGTGACGCCAAACAAGGATCGTTCTCCGCATCGCTTTCTCGTCTGGCGCGTATTCGTCACTGGCGCTGGGCGGTATTAGCGCAATTCTGCTATGTCGGCGCACAAACGGCCTGCTGGAGCTATTTGATTCGCTACGCTGTAGAAGAAATTCCAGGTATGACTGCAGGCTTTGCCGCTAACTATTTAACCGGAACCATGGTGTGCTTCTTTATTGGTCGTATCACCGGTACCTGGCTCATCAGTCGCTTCGCACCACACAAAGTCCTGGCCGCCTACGCATTAATCGCTATGGCACTGTGCCTGATCTCAGCCTTCGCTGGCGGTCATGTGGGCTTAATAGCCCTGACTTTATGCAGCGCCTTTATGTCGATTCAGTACCCAACAATCTTCTCGCTGGGCATTAAGAATCTCGGCCAGGACACCAAATACGGTTCGTCCTTCATCGTTATGACCATTATTGGCGGCGGTATTGTCACTCCGGTCATGGGTTTTGTCAGTGACGCGGCGGGCAACATCCCCACTGCTGAACTGATCCCCGCACTCTGCTTCGCGGTCATCTTTATCTTTGCCCGTTTCCGTTCTCAAACGGCAACTAACTGAACATATTTTCCGAATAAAGTGAGGAATCTGTAATGAAAAAAATCAGCTTACCGAAAATTGGTATCCGCCCGGTTATTGACGGTCGTCGCATGGGTGTTCGTGAGTCGCTTGAAGAACAAACAATGAATATGGCGAAAGCTACGGCCGCACTGCTGACCGAGAAACTGCGCCATACCTGCGGAGCTGCCGTCGAGTGTGTCATTTCCGATACCTGTATCGCGGGTATGGCTGAAGCCGCTGCTTGCGAAGAAAAATTCAGCAGCCAGAATGTAGGCCTCACCATTACGGTAACGCCTTGCTGGTGCTATGGCAGTGAAACCATCGACATGGATCCAACCCGCCCGAAAGCCATTTGGGGCTTTAACGGCACTGAACGCCCCGGCGCTGTTTACCTGGCAGCGGCTCTGGCAGCTCACAGCCAGAAAGGCATCCCGGCATTCTCCATTTACGGTCATGACGTTCAGGATGCCGATGACACATCGATTCCTGCCGATGTTGAAGAAAAACTGCTGCGCTTTGCCCGCGCCGGTTTGGCCGTCGCCAGCATGAAAGGTAAAAGCTATCTGTCGCTGGGCGGCGTTTCGATGGGTATCGCCGGTTCTATTGTTGATCACAACTTCTTTGAATCCTGGCTGGGAATGAAAGTCCAGGCGGTGGATATGACCGAACTGCGTCGCCGTATCGATCAGAAGATTTACGACGAAGCCGAACTGGAAATGGCACTGGCCTGGGCTGATAAAAACTTCCGCTATGGCGAAGATGAAAATAACAAACAGTATCAACGCAATGCCGAGCAAAGCCGCGCAGTTCTGCGCGAAAGTTTACTGATGGCGATGTGTATCCGCGACATGATGCAAGGCAACAGCAAACTGGCCGATATTGGTCGCGTGGAAGAATCACTTGGCTACAACGCCATCGCTGCGGGCTTCCAGGGGCAACGTCACTGGACCGATCAATATCCCAATGGTGACACCGCCGAAGCGATCCTCAACAGTTCATTTGACTGGAATGGCGTGCGCGAACCCTTTGTCGTGGCGACCGAAAACGACAGTCTTAACGGCGTGGCAATGCTAATGGGTCACCAGCTCACCGGCACCGCTCAGGTATTTGCCGATGTGCGTACCTACTGGTCACCAGAAGCAATTGAGCGTGTAACGGGGCATAAACTGGACGGACTGGCAGAACACGGCATCATCCATTTGATCAACTCAGGTTCTGCTGCGCTGGACGGTTCCTGTAAACAACGCGACAGCGAAGGTAACCCGACGATGAAGCCGCACTGGGAAATCTCTCAGCAAGAGGCTGACGCTTGCCTCGCCGCTACCGAATGGTGCCCGGCGATCCACGAATACTTCCGTGGCGGCGGTTACTCTTCCCGCTTCCTTACCGAAGGCGGCGTCCCGTTCACCATGACTCGTGTCAACATCATCAAAGGCCTGGGACCGGTACTGCAAATCGCGGAAGGCTGGAGCGTGGAATTGCCGAAGGATGTGCATGACATCCTCAACAAACGCACCAACTCAACCTGGCCAACCACCTGGTTTGCACCGCGCCTCACTGGTAAAGGGCCGTTTACGGATGTGTATTCGGTAATGGCGAACTGGGGTGCCAACCACGGAGTTCTGACCATCGGCCACGTTGGCGCAGACTTTATCACCCTTGCCTCCATGCTGCGTATCCCGGTATGTATGCACAACGTTGAAGAGACCAAAGTGTATCGTCCTTCTGCCTGGGCTGCGCACGGCATGGATATTGAAGGCCAGGATTACCGCGCTTGCCAGAACTACGGTCCGTTGTACAAGCGTTAATACATTACACCCTGATGTGATGCCCGGTCGCTCCGGCTACCGGGCCTGAACAAGCAAGAGTGGTTAGCCGGATAAACAATGTTATCCGGCTATATTGCAGGAGCGATTATGAAACAAGAAGTTATCCTGGTACTCGACTGTGGCGCGACCAATGTCAGGGCCATCGCGGTTAATCGGCAGGGAAAAATTGTTGCCCGCGCCTCAACGCCTAATGCCAGCGATATCGCGATGGAAAACAACACCTGGCACCAGTGGTCTTTAGACTGCCATTTTGCAACGCTTTGCTGATTGCTGTCGGCAAATCAATAGTGAACTGACTGAATGCCACATCCGCGGTATCGCCGTCACCACCTTTGGTGTGGATGGCGCTCTGGTAGATAAGCAAGGCAATCTGCTCTATCCGATCATTAGCTGGAAATGTCCGCGAACAGCAGCGGTTATGGACAATATTGAACGGTTAATCTCCGCACAGCGGTTGCAGGCTATTTCTGGCGTCGGAGCCTTTAGTTTCAATACGTTATATAAGTTGGTGTGGTTGAAAGAAAATCATCCACAACTGCTGGAACGCGCGCACGCCTGGCTCTTCATTTCGTCGCTGATTAACCACCGTTTAACCGGCGAATTCACTACTGATATCACGATAGCCGGAACCAGCCAGATGCTGGATATCCAGCAACGCGATTTCAGTCCGCAAATTTTACAAGCCACCGGTATTCCACGCCGACTCTTCCCTCGTCTGGTGGAAGCGGGTGAACAGATTGGTACGCTACAGAACAGCGCCGCAGCAATGCTCGGCTTACCCGTTGGCATACCGGTGATTTCCGCAGGTCACGATACCCAGTTCGCCCTTTTTGGCGCTGGTGCCGAACAAAATGAACCCGTGCTCTCCTCCGGTACATGGGAAATTTTAATGGTTCGCAGCGCCTAGGTTGATACTTCGCTGTTAAGTCAGTACGCCGGTTCCACCTGCGAACTAGATAGCCAGGCATGGTTGTATAACCCAGGTATGCAATGGCTGGCATCCGGCGTGCTGGAATGGGTGAGAAAACTGTTCTGGACGGCTGAAACACCCTGGCAAATGTTGATTGAAGAAGCTCGTCTGATCGCACCTGGCGCGGATGGTGTGAAAATGCAGTGTGATTTATTGTCGTGTCAGAACGCTGGCTGGCAAGGAGTGACGCTTAATACCACGCGGGGGCATTTCTATCGCGCGGCGCTGGAAGGGTTAACTGCGCAATTACAGCGCAATCTACAGATGCTGGAAAAAATCGGGCACTTTAAAGCCTATGAATTATTGTTAGTCGGTGGAGGAAGTCGCAACACATTGTGGAATCAGATTAAAGCCAATATGCTTGATATTCCGGTAAAAGTTCTCGACGATGCCGAAACGACCGTCGCAGGAGCTGCGCTGTTCGGTTGGTATGGCGTAGGGGAATTTAACAGCCCGGAAGAAGCCCGTGCACAGATTCATTATCAGTACCGTTATTTCTACCCGCAAACTGAACCTGAATTTATAGAGGAAGTGTGAAATGCTGAAAACAATTTCGCCGTTAATTTCTCCCGAACTATTGAAAGTGCTGGCAGAGATGGGACATGGAGATGAAATTATTTTTTCCGATGCTCACTTTCCCGCCCATTCGATGGGACCGCAGGTGATCCGCGCTGATGGCCTGTTGGTGAGCGACTTGCTCCAGGCGATTATCCCGTTATTTGAGCTGGACAGTTATGCCCCGCCGCTGGTGATGATGGCGGCGGTAGAGGGTGACACTCTCGATCCTGAAGTAGAACGACGTTACCGTAATGCGCTTTCACTACAAGCCCCGTGTCCTGACATCATCCGCATCAATCGTTTTGCGTTTTATGAACGGGCGCAAAAAGCCTTTGCGATCGTTATCACAGGCGAACGAGCGAAGTACGGGAATATTCTTTTAAAAAAAGGGGTAACACCGTAATCTCATACCGGTACGCCCGCATGACGCGGGCGGTTATCGAATGATGGGGTGAAAAATATGAAAGCGGCACGCCAGCAAGCGATAGTCGACCTGCTGCTGAACCATACCAGCCTGACCACGGAAGCTCTCTCTGAACAGCTAAAGGTCAGTAAAGAAACCATTCGTCGCGATCTCAATGAATTACAGACGCAGGGTAAAATTCTGCGCAATCATGGACGCGCTAAATATATCCACCGTCAAAATCAAGACAGTAGCGCTCTCTTTCACATCAGGCTGAAAAGCCATTATGCGCATAAAGCAGATATCGCGCGCGAGGCGCTCGCGTGGATTGAAGAAAGGATGGTGATAGCCTTAGACGCCAGTTCAACTTGCTGGTATCTGGCACGCCAGTTGCCTGACATCAACATTCAGGTCTTCACCAATAGCCATCCGATTTGCCATGAACTCGGTAAACGCGAACGCATTCAACTGATCAGTTCCGGCGGCACACTTGAGCGCAAATATGGCTGTTACGTCAATCCCTCGCTGATTTCCCAACTTAAATCGCTGGAAATCGATCTGTTTATTTTTTCTTGTGAAGGGATCGATAGCAGCGGCGCACTGTGGGACTCCAATGCGATCAACGCTGATTACAAATCGATGCTATTAAAACGTGCCGCGCAATCGTTGTTATTGATTGATAAAAGTAAATTTAATCGTTCAGGGGAAGCCCGCATCGGGTATCTGGATGAGGTAACGCACATTATTTCTGATGAGCGCCAGGTTGCAACTTCTTTGGTAACAGCCTGACGGAAAGGGTAGCAGGCCGGAGACGACGCCCCGGCCTTGCCTGTTATCGCTCGTCGCGACGACCACCCACCGCAGCCCAGATGCGGCGGACGTGCACCGTCACTTCTTCGCGATCGTGATACAACTGCCGCGCCTGAATCTGAGCATTTATGCCATGTTCATCAAGCTGTGCCTGAATATACGCCAGATTGTGTGATACTTCTTCGTAGCGTTTTTTCATCGGCAGTTTGAGATTGAAAATGGTTTCACGGCACCAGCCATTAACCAGCCACTGCGCCATCAATGCCGCAACTTTAGCCGGTTTTTCAACCATATCGCATACCATCCAGGAGATATTGCTGCGTGTCGGACGGAATTTGAAACCGTCTTCCCGCAGCCACGTCACCTGCCCGGTATCCATCAGACTTTGCGCCATCGGGCCGTTGTCGACGGAATAAACCCACATGTTGCGCTTCACCAGTTGGTAGGTCCAGCCGCCAGGGCAAGCGCCTAAATCCACCGCCCACATCCCGTTCGCCAGGCGTTCATCCCACTCATCCGCAGGAATAAACACATGAAATGCCTCTTCCAGTTTGAGCGTGGAACGACTCGGCGCCTCTGCCGGAAATTTCAGGCGCGGAATGCCCATATAGAACGGCGAATTATTGTTGCTGTATGAGTAACCGGTATAGCAGCATCCTGGTGCAATAAAGAATACATGCACAACCGGACGCTTCGGCGTTTCATAGTTCGCCAGCACCCCAGCATCGCGCAAGGCAGCGCGTAGCGGAACAGTGAACTTACGGCAGAATTTCAGCAACTCTTTGCTTTCGTTGGTATCGGCAACTTCAACACGCAGTTCACCGCCCTTCTCTACTACACCCTGTAACATGCCGACAATGGGGGTAATACGATCTTCTGGCGGCAAATGCTGCAGGAGTTCCCCCACCACAAACCACTGGCGGGCAAAAATTAATGAACTGAACGGCAGCTCACGGATTAACTTATCGCCATCATCAGGTTGATAACATTCATAAATGACATAACCCGCATTCTCTTTCACGCGGGCAAAACCGAAAATTTCCCGCTGGCCGGCTTTATCGGTAATTTCTGCGGCGCACTCTTTTTCAAAGCCCGGACGGCACAGCAATACAACCTTATTCATGACTTACGCCCTTGCGCTTTAAACGGATAGCACCAACTAACATTAACGCCCAGCCCGCAAGGAAGCTCACGCCGCCAACCGGTGTGACAAACGCCCACAAACGCAGATGGGACAGCGCCAGGCAATAAAGGCTGCCGCTGAACAGCACCGTGCCTAACGCGAGGAAAACGCTACTCCAGTAAAACCAGATACTGATGCGACGCTGCATTGCCACCGCCAGACCTAAGATCGCCAGCGTATGAAACGCCTGGTATTCGAGACCGGTTTGGATCCAGCCCATCTCAACGGCCCCCATGGTTTTACTTAACACATGCGCACCAAAAGCGCCCAGTGCCACAAAAATGAAGCCGCTAATGGCGGCGAAAATCAGCATAAAACGGCTGGTCATGGTCGTACCCTACGTAAATTATTGTTCATAACGAAAGCGGAATTTTTCTTGTTCAGCAGCGGCTTTCGCCAGGATCCATTGGCGAAAGGCGGCTATTTTACCCAGTTCTGCCTGGCTGTCATGACAAACCAGATAAAAAGCATTTTTACTGACCAGAACATCATTAAACGGGCAAACAAGACGTCCGGCCTCGATTTCAGATTGCGCCATCACGTTATTTGCCAGCGCCACTCCCTGCCCGTGAATAGCCGCTTGCAGCACCATGGCGCTATGACTAAAAATTGGCCCTTGCTGAACGTTGATATGATTTAACCCCAACTGTCGGGTATATGTCTGCCAGTCACGGCGTGACGCATCATGTAATAACGTATGTTTAGCCAGATCTTCCGGGGTCTTCAAGGGTTTTTCGCCTGTCAGCAGTAGCGGCGAACACACCGGCAATAAATATTCGGCGTACAGTTTTTCCACCCGTAGCCCCGGCCAGTTGCCCCGACCATAAAATATCGCCACATCAACATCATCCGCCAGCTTATCTTCCTGACGATCAACCGCCTGGATTCGAACGTCAATTCCCGGATAAGCTGAATTAAAGCTGGAAAGTCGCGGAACCAACCAATGAATGGCGAAACTGGGGAGTAAACTGACCGTCAACGCCCCCTTGGCGCTACGGGCCTGGAGTTTACGCGTCGCTTCGGTTAATTGCGAAAATATCTCTTTGATATCGAGGAAATAGCTTTGCCCTTCCTCGGTCAGCAGGAGTGAACGATTACGGCGGCGGAACAGTTTTAGCCCCAAAAAATCCTCAAGAGACTTGATTTGATGACTTACTGCGGCCTGGGTCACAAAAAGCTCTTCTGCTGCGCGAGTAAAACTTAAATGGCGTGCTGCGGCATCAAAAACTCGTAAGGCATTTAGCGGTGGTAATCGTTTAGACATGGCTTTTAAACTTTGATGTTAAATGAATTTAACAATTAGATCACACTGTGTAACCTATTAGTTTTTTTAATCTGAGCCATTATAAATTGTCCGTTGAGCTTCTACCAGCAAATACCTATAGTGGCGGCACTTCCTGAGCCGGAACGAAAAGTTTTATCGGAATGCGTATTCTGGTGAACTTTTGGCTTACGGTTGTGATGTTGTGTTGTTGTGTTTGCAATTGGTCTGCGATTCAGACCATGGTAGCAAAGCTACCTTTTTTCACTTCCTGTACATTTACCCTGTCTGTCCATAGTGATTAATGTAGCACCGCCTAATTGCGGTGCTTTTTTTTACCTTGCGATCGCGAATTACTGTTCCAGTTCGACCATCTCTTTCACGTCAGTACGGTTGATCTGCTGTTTGTTGCCATTAGCGTCTTTATACGAAATCATACCGGTATCGTTATCAGTCTGTGGTTTGCCGTCAGAGACGATGGTACGTCCGTCATTGGTGTGCATCACATAGTTCGAACCGGAACAGGCGCTCAGGGCAAAAGTCAGCATACAGGCAGAAATAATTGCGGCAGTCTTTTTCATCATCTTCTCCTTAAAGCGATTAATAAATCTTAATAGTATTGATTAACAGGCTAAAATTAACGCCTAACACTATTCAGCATATGTTACTTACGCGGCTTCGCCAGGATATCTAGATAATTCTGATGGTTAGCACTCTCCTTGTATCAAAGTGAATTTTGCGTCACGATCGGTGCATCAAGCCGAGGAGTACCATGAACGTTTTTAATCCCGCGCAGTTTCGCGCCCAGTTTCCCGCACTACAGGATGCGGGCGTCTATCTCGACAGCGCCGCGACCGCGCTTAAACCTGAAGCCGTGGTTGAAGCCACTCGACAGTTTTACAGCCTGAGCGCCGGAAACGTCCATCGCAGCCAGTTTGCCGAAGCCCAACGCCTGACCGCGCGTTATGAAGCTGCACGAGAGAAAGTGGCGCAATTACTGAATGCACCGGATGATAAAACTATCGTCTGGACGCGCGGCACCACTGAATCCATCAACATGGTGGCACAATGCTATGCGCGTCCGCGTCTGCAACCGGGCGATGAGATTATTGTCAGCGTGGCAGAACACCACGCTAACCTCGTCCCCTGGCTGATGGTCGCCCAACAAACTAGAGCCAAAGTGGTGAAATTGCCGCTTAATGCGCAGCGACTGCCGGATGTCGATTTGTTGCCAGAACTGATTACTCCCCGTAGTCGGATTCTGGCGTTGGGTCAGATGTCGAACGTGACTGGCGGTTGCCCGGATCTGGCGCGAGCGATTACCTTTGCTCATTCAGCCGGGATGGTGGTGATGGTTGATGGTGCTCAGGGGGCGGTGCATTTCCCCGCGGATGTTCAGCAACTGGATATCGATTTCTATGCTTTCTCTGGTCACAAACTGTATGGCCCGACGGGTATCGGCGTGCTGTATGGCAAATCAGAACTGCTGGAAGCGATGTCGCCCTGGCTGGGTGGCGGCAAAATGATTCACGAAGTGAGTTTTGACGGTTTCACCACTCAATCTGCGCCGTGGAAACTGGAAGCAGGAACGCCAAATGTCGCTGGCGTCATAGGATTAAGCGCGGCGCTGGAATGGCTGGCAGATTACGATATCAACCAGGCCGAAAGCTGGAGCCGTAGCTTAGCAACGCTTGCAGAAGAAGCGCTGGCGAAACGTCCAGGCTTTCGTTCATTCCGCTGCCAGGATTCCAGCCTGCTGGCCTTTGATTTTGCTGGCGTTCATCACAGCGATATGGTGACGCTACTGGCGGAGTACGGTATTGCCTTGCGGGCCGGGCAACATTGCGCTCAGCCGCTACTGGCAGAATTAGGCGTAACCGGCACACTGCGCGCCTCATTTGCGCCATATAATACAAAGAGTGATGTGGATGCGCTGGTGAATGCCGTTGACCGCGCGCTGGAATTATTGGTGGATTAATGACAAACCCGCAATTCGCCGGACATCCGTTCGGCACAACCGTAACCGCAGAAACGTTACGCAATACCTTCGCACCGTTGTCGCAATGGGAAGATAAATATCGCCAGTTGATCATGCTGGGGAAACAGCTTCCGGCTTTGCCAGACGAGTTAAAAGCGCAGGCTAAAGAGATTGCCGGATGCGAAAACCGCGTCTGGCTGGGATATACCGTGGCTGAAAACGGCAAAATGCACTTCTTTGGCGACAGCGAAGGGCGCATTGTGCGCGGCCTGTTGGCGGTGTTGTTGACTGCCGTTGAGGGGAAAACCGCCGCCGAATTACAGGCACAGTCGCCGCTGGCATTGTTTGATGAGCTGGGATTACGTGCGCAGCTTAGCGCCTCACGCAGCCAGGGGTTAAATGCGTTAAGCGAGGCGATTATCGCTGCGACGAAGCAGGTTTAAGCACAGAACCGGGTCGGATAAGACGTTCGCGTCTCATCCGACCTGATTGTTTAACCCTGACGCGCCGCTTTCGCCATCATCTTCTTCAGCGCATGAGAAACCGCAACAAACCCAAAGGTGGCGGTCACCATCGTTGCCGCGCCAAATCCAGATGCACAATCCATCCGCTTCGGCCCTTCTGCCGTGGCTTTCATCGCACACACCGTACCGTCTGACTGCGGGTACACCAGCGCTTCAGTAGAAAACACGCAATCCACGCCGAGCTTACCTTTACTGTTTTTCACTACGCCAAAATCGCTTTTCAGGCGCTCGCGCAACTTCGCCGCCAGCGGATCCTGAATCGTTTTCGCCAGATCGGTAACCTGAATCTGCGTCGGGTCAATCTGCCCACCCGCGCCACCGGTCGTGACCAGCGGGATTTTATTGCGCCGACAATAAGCAATCAGCGCCGCTTTGGGCCGTACACTATCAATGGCATCAATCACGTACGAATAACCGGCACTCATATATTGCGCTACGTTATCCGGCGTCACGAAATCATCCACCACCGTTACACGGCACTCCGGGTTAATCTGGCGAATGCGCTCCGCCATGACTTCCGCTTTTGCCAGCCCGACGTTATCGCGCAGAGCGTGAATTTGCCGATTGGTATTGGTGACGCACACATCATCCATATCGATAAGCGTGATTGCGCCAATCCCCGTGCGCGCCAGCGCTTCCGCCGCCCAGGAACCGACACCACCGATACCAACCACACAAATATGCGCGTCAGCAAACAGTTGCAACGCTTTTTCACCATACAGACGCGCTGTGCCACCAAAACGCTGACGCCATGCATCACTAATTACCACAGACATAGCACCTCAGAATTAAAAAGGGCGAGGTTATCCCTCACCCTAAACGCATAAATGCCTGATGCGCTACGCTTATCAGGCCTACATAACTCCTGCAATATTTTGGATTTGCATGATTTGTAGGCCGGATAAGGCGTTCACGCCGCATCCGGTATGAACAACGCGCACTTAGTCAATAATCAGGATGTGAGGTTACCCCTCACCCTGTCATATCCGTAAAAACGGCATACAGAATATCACATCAGCCGCTAAAGACGTTACCTGCGCCCGGAGCCGTTTTCAGCACCCAAACCCGTCCATAGTGGTTGTACCAACCTGCGCGGTGTCCGGCTTCCGGCCCGATCCCTTGATAGATATCGAAGTGTTGGCCTTTGATTGCGCCCCCGACATCCAACGCCACCATCAGACGCAATTCGTACTGACCGTTAAATTTGCCGTTATTATCCAGCAGCGGCACTTCTGCCAGCAAGGTAGTACCTGGCGGAATAATTGAACGATCGGAGGCAACAGAAGCACGGCCAACCAGCGGCACCGCACTTGCCCCTTTCACCGGTGCAAAAGATTGCGGTTTAAAGAAGACGAAAGACGGGTTCTGTTCCAGCAGCTCGCGAACCTCGGCTTCACTGTGTGTTTTGCCCCAATGACGAATCGCCTGCATCGACATATCTTCTTTTTTCACTTCGCCACGGTCGATCAGCACCTTACCAATGCTGCGATAGGCATGACCGTTTTTCCCTGCATAGCTGAAAAAGTTAAGCGGACTGCCATCACCAAAGTCGATATACCCACTACCCTGCACATCCATAATGAAGTTATCCATCAGAGAGTTGCTGTAAGCGAGGATGTATTTATCGCCCAATGCCCCGGCGTAGATCTCCGCACGAGACGGCAGACGACCACGTTTTGGCGGCATACGGTAAATAGGATACTGGAACTCGCCCTGGCGGGTATGGCGCGCCTGAATTACCGGCGTGTAATAGCCTGTAAACTGCACGTTACCATAGTTGTCGGCACCTTCCATCTGCCAGGCATCAATGCCGAACTGGCGCATATTGCGGGTATCACCGCCTGCGCGCAGCCACTCTTGCACCGCGTTATAAACATTACTCTGGTTGCCATACAGACGCGGTGACGAATTACGGATATGGTTAATTTGCTCGGCAAAATCACCGGCGTTAATCGGCGCGCCAACGGCATCTGGCTGGTTCACCAGAGAGAAAGGCTGGGTAAATTTCCCGTCTTTATATTGCTGTCCGCGATCGGTTGGTTTGGAAGAGCAGGCGGCAAGCATTGCCACAACCGTGCCCATAAGAAGGTACTTTACCCAACGTCCTTTCATTGTTCTCTTCTTCAGGTTAAAAAATAAGGCGCAACGAAGATAACAAACCGCCGCGTTTAATGAAATGAGCAGCCTCTCCCTGACGCAAATTTCGCACAAAAAATAAGCTTTAGTGGTTTGTTTTTGTTCAAAATCATGCTAAATCCGTGATCGGGGTAAAAAAAAGGTTGCATGAAAACGCGAGCGGAGTATAGTGCGCATCCACGGACGCGGGGTGGAGCAGCCTGGTAGCTCGTCGGGCTCATAACCCGAAGGTCGTCGGTTCAAATCCGGCCCCCGCAACCAATCAAATTTGATGAAGTAAAAGCAGTACGGTGACGCGGGGTGGAGCAGCCTGGTAGCTCGTCGGGCTCATAACCCGAAGGTCGTCGGTTCAAATCCGGCCCCCGCAACCAATTATTGAACACCCTAACGGGTGTTTTTTTGTTTCTGATCTCCCATAAAAAAAGCGCCATTCAGCGCCTTTTTATCATCCCCTTCTCGCCAGCGTTGCCCCATCGGCAAAATACGCTTTAATCCCCGCAAGAATAGACTCCGCAACTTCCTGCTGGAAAGTCGCCGTTTTCAGTTTACGCTCTTCCTCAACGTTACTGATAAACGCCGTTTCGACCAGAATGGAGGGAATATCTGGTGCCTTTAGTACGGCAAACCCGGCCTGTTCAACTTGATTTTTATGCAGCTTGTTGATTTTTCCGAGCTTATTCAGTACCGCTTTACCAAACTTAAGGCTGTCAGCAATAGTCAGCGACTGCACCATATCGAACATGGTGTGGTCGACATAGCGGTCACCGCTTTTGCTCACGCCACCAATCAAGTCCGAGGCGTTCTGGGTTTGTGCCAGATATTTTGCCGCAGTACTGGTTGCGCCTTTGGTTGAGAGCGCAAACACCGAGGAACCGCTCGGCTGACGACTGGTAAAGGCGTCGGCATGGATAGAGACAAACAGGTCAGCACGCTGTTTCTGGGCTTTTGCTACGCGCACTTGCAACGGAATGAAGATGTCTTCATTGCGCGTCATGTACACCTTCATATTGCCCTCTTTCTCGATCAGAGAGCGCAAACGGCGAGCTATTTGCAATACCACATCTTTTTCGCGCGTTTTGTATTTCCCCACCGCACCGGAATCTTCGCCACCGTGGCCAGGGTCAAGCATAATGACAATCGGACGATCGCGCCCTGCTTTACCCGGTTGTGGACCACTTTGCGCTGGCGGCACCTGCTTTTCGAGGTCGCCTTTGTTGTAATCCTCCAGCAGCGCCAGCAGCGGGTCCTGCATATCCTGTGCATTGGCCGGATAGAGGTCCATCACCAGACGCTCTTTAAACCCGGCGACCGGCGCAAGGGCAAACAGCTGCGGTTTTACGTTTTGCTTTAATTCAAAAACCATGCGTACGGTTTGCGGGTCAAATTGCCCGACGCGCGCCGACTTGATGAACGGGTCGTCTGCACGAATTTGTGCCGCCATCCCCTTGAGTACCGAGTTCAGGTTTACATCTTCGATATCCACCACCACGCGTTCAGGGTTACTCAACGCGAACTGCTTATATTTCAGCTGACGATTTGATTCTACCGTCACGCGGGTGTAGCTGGACGCAGGCCAGACGCGCACCGCCACGACCTGGCTAACCGCAGCCAGGCTGACCTGACTTACGCTCAATAGCCACATAGCGCCCGCGCCTTGCAGTAAACGACGACGGCTGATTGCAGTGTTGGATCCTGACATGCCTCTCCCGAGCAAAAGAAATCTAAGCTGTGTAACAAGTAAACGACTAATTTGACCGGAAACTTTAGCGAAAGACGCATAATCTGTCATCTAATAAACGGTAAACATTCTTTTTATATTCACGGCATTACTGATAAAAAAGTCGCTCTCGCATAAAATTTACACTTGCACCCTGCGAAAAAACAGAATAAAAATACAATAATTTCAAATAATCATGCAAAGGGGTGTGCCGTGGTAAAGGAACGTAAAACCGAGCTGGTCGAGGGATTCCGCCATTCGGTTCCCTATATCAATACCCACCGGGGAAAAACGTTTGTCATCATGCTCGGCGGTGAAGCCATTGAGCATGAGAATTTCTCCAGTATCGTTAATGATATCGGGTTGTTGCACAGCCTCGGCATCCGTCTGGTGGTGGTCTATGGCGCACGTCCGCAGATCGACGCAAATCTGGCTGCGCATCACCACGAACCGCTGTATCACAAGAATATACGTGTGACCGACGCCAAAACACTGGAACTGGTGAAGCAGGCTGCGGGAACATTGCAACTGGATATTACTGCTCGCCTGTCAATGAGTCTCAATAACACGCCGCTGCAGGGCGCGCATATCAACGTCGTTAGTGGCAATTTTATTATTGCCCAGCCGCTGGGCGTCGATGACGGCGTGGATTACTGCCATAGCGGGCGTATCCGGCGGATTGATGAAGACGCGATCCATCGTCAACTGGAAAGCGGTGCAATAGTGCTAATGGGGCCGGTCGCTGTTTCAGTCACTGGCGAGAGCTTTAATCTGACCTCTGAAGAGATTGCCACTCAACTAGCCATCAAACTGAAAGCTGAAAAGATGATTGGTTTTTGCTCTTCCCAGGGCGTTACTAATGACGACGGTGATATTGTCTCCGAACTTTTCCCTAACGAAGCGCAAGCACGGGTAGAAGCCCAGGAAGAGAAAGGCGATTACAACTCCGGTACGGTGCGCTTTTTGCGTGGCGCAGTGAAAGCCTGCCGCAGCGGCGTGCGCCGCTGTCATTTAATCAGTTATCAGGAAGATGGCGCGCTGTTGCAAGAGTTGTTCTCACGCGACGGTATCGGTACGCAGATTGTGATGGAAAGCGCCGAGCAGATTCGTCGCGCAACAATCAACGATATTGGCGGTATTCTGGAGTTGATTCGCCCGCTGGAGCAGCAAGGTATTCTGGTGCGCCGTTCTCGCGAGCAGCTGGAGATGGAAATCGACAAATTCACCATTATTCAGCGCGATAACACGACTATTGCCTGCGCCGCGCTCTATCCGTTCCCGGAAGAGAAGATTGGGGAAATGGCCTGTGTGGCAGTTCACCCGGATTACCGCAGTTCATCACGGGGCGAGGTTCTGCTGGAACGCATTGCCGCTCAGGCGAAGCAGAGCGGCTTAAGCAAATTGTTTGTGCTGACCACGCGCAGTATTCACTGGTTCCAGGAACGTGGATTTACCCCGGTGGATATTGATTTACTGCCCGAGAGCAAAAAGCAGTTGTACAACTACCAGCGTAAATCCAAAGTGTTGATGGCGGATTTAGGGTAAGCGATGAAAATCACCGGATGCGGCAGGCGTAACACTCGTGCGTCGCATCCGGCAATTACGTTTATTCCCGCGAACTAAACAACGCCGCCAGACCACTGCGCCGCTCAGTACGAGTGGCGATTGCCGCACTTAATATACGCTCATCGGCATACAGCGACAGACGACGACGCGCGCGGGTCACCGCGGTGTATACCAGCTCTCGCGTTACTACCGGCGTGCGTTGGCTCGGTAAAATCAACGCCGCATGGTCGAACTCCGATCCCTGCGATTTATGTACCGTCATCGCCCACGTAGTTTCGTGCTCTGGCAAGCGACTCGGTTGCACAGACTTAATATTGCCGTCCGGCATCGCAAACCAGACGCGCGTCCCCTGCCCGCGATCCAGCGCAATACCGATATCGCCATTAAACAACCCAAGCGCGCTGTCATTACGGGCAATCATCACCGGTCGGCCTTCGTACCAACGAGAGTGCGGATGACGATGAATTTTGCGCTTCTGTTGCATAAACTGCTCAATTCGCTCATTCAGTCCAGCCACGCCAAACGGCCCTTCCCGCAGGGCGCACAAAAGCTGGTACTCATTGAACGCCTGAATGATTAAATCCGGCTCGGCACGCGCTTGCAGCAGATCCAGATAACGTCCGTAACCCGCAAGAGCTTCCTCAAGCATCGCAATATAATCTTCGCCGCTCTGTAAAAGTCGTTTTTCGATATCAGTAAAATCCTGCTGAAAAACGGTTTTCACTGCCGTTTTATCACCACGGTTGATCGCCGCAGCTAACTGACCAATGCCAGAATCGCTGCCGAAACGATAGCTTTTTTGCAGCAGGCAGAGACTGTCGCGCAAAGATGCCGCTTCTGTGCCGGTTCCTGCCGGAACGTGAGTCCCCGTCAGGCGGCTTAGCTGCCTGGCACGCTCGGCGGTAAAGCCCGCGTTGGCATAAGCGCAGATATCGCCCAGCACAGCCCCAGCCTCAACCGAGGCCAGTTGATCACGATCGCCGAGAAAGATCACTCGCGCATGATCTGGCAAGGCGTCGATCAGTCTCGACATCATAGGCAGATCGATCATTGACGCTTCATCTACCACCAGCACATCAAGATGCAGCGGGTTACCGGCATGATGACGTAAACGCTGGCTACCCGGCTGCGCGCCCAGCAATCGGTGCAAAGTGCTGGCATCTTCCGGAATGCGTTTCTTTTGTTCATCGGTCAGCGGTAACTGTCGCAAAGCCTTGCCGAGAGATTCGGTTAAGCGCGCGGCAGCTTTACCCGTTGGTGCAGCCAGACGGATACGGCAGCGTTCGCCGTCGGCCATTTGAATTAACGCTGCCAGCAACTTCGCCACGGTGGTCGTTTTACCGGTGCCTGGGCCGCCGGAAATCACCGAGATCCGCCGCGTCAGCGCCACTGCCGCTGCAACTTTTTGCCAGTTAATTTCATCGCTTACTGGAAAAAGTTTGTCCAGGGTTTGCGCCAGTAGAGCTTCATCAACCTCAATGGTATGATTCACCTCATTGAAGAAGCGCGCTACCGTCCGCTCGTTACACCACATGCGATTCAAATAAAGACGATCGCCACAGAGGATCATCGGCGTGGGTTCATCTCCCCTGCTGACCGCTTGAGAAGCCAGCAAGCATTCTTCCCAATTTTGTAGCTCACCGATTTCACTGACACAGGTCGCCAACAGCGGATGCGACGCCTCGTTATTTTCCAGTCGTGAAAGCGGCAAACAGACGTGTCCCTCTCCGGCATCATGACTTAACAGTGCCGCCGCGAGGGTGACAGCAGGATGTTCATCTCCCGCCACGGTCAGGGCAAATTGCACATCCAGCGGGCGTAGCTGTTTGTGCTCCACAGCTTCCAGTAATTGCTTTTGCAATTTCATTACGCCTCCTCCAGGGTCATACCGGCAAACATCTCATCCATCAGGGCAATCAACCCGGCGTTGGGTCGGGTTGTGTAAATCCCTTGTTGCGGATGTTCTTTATCAACGCCACGCAGGAACAGATAGATAACGCCGCCAAAGTGAAGATCATAGTCGTAATCAGCAATGCGATGGCGCAGATAACGATGCAGTGCCAGGGTATAAAGCTGATATTGCAGATCATAGCGGTGTGCCTGCATCGCTGCTGCCATAGCCTGTTGGGTGTAAGCCGAACTGTCTTCACCCAGCCAGTTGGATTTATAGTCGAGCAGGTAATAACGCCCTTCGTGGCGGAATACCAGGTCGATAAAGCCTTTTAACATGCCGCGTACCTGCATGAACTCCAGCGGCGGGCAGCCAGCGGATAGCGGGTCAAACTGGCGAATTAGTGCATCAAGCTGGCTGGCGATGAGCGGTTCGCTAATCGGCAGGTAAAACTCCATCTCCACCTGTTTATCGCGGTCGGAAAGCTGACTCAGGCTAACACCCGTTTCATTGAGAGGTGCCTGGAGGACAGCCGTGATCCACTCGGTCAACACCGGTTCCCACTGCGATTCAAAGCCGCCGAGTTCCAGTTTTTCCTGTACCCAGTTCGGGTCAACCGGCTGGGTAAAATCGAGGTCTTCAAACAAACTGTGCAAGAATGTCCCCGGTGACGCACCGCGCGGGAACTGATGCGGTGTTAACGTCGGTTCTTCAACGACGCTGACCACGCCTGCGGCATCAACATCCAGCCGTGGCATCAGATCCTGAGCGATACCGTGACCACGCTGCTGCAAGCCGGAGTAGCTGGTGACACGCCAGTTATCGCCGGGCAATCGTTGTAGTGTCCTCGCATTCAGTTCTGCAGTTAAAGCATCATTAACCTGCCAGGGCTGGTTATCACCAGTTTGTGCCGTTTGCCAGGCAATATCATCATCGCATAACGCTTCAATACAGGTGCGAAGCCCTGCCGCATCTTGCGGTTCCCCTTTTTGCAGCAAACGCCCGAGCGCACTTTGGTGGACGTCGGTGTCACCTTTTTTATCGCCACGACGGCGCACCAGCGGTGCAACGCCGAGACTGCAATGCCAAACCGAACGCGTCAGCGCCACGTAAAGCAAACGCAGATCTTCCGCCAGACGTTCGACCTCCGCGAGGTCGACGCTTTCTGGCGCAGCATTAAGATCCAAAACTGCCTCAAACGAGTGGCGATCGTGATAAAACGCCTGATCCTGGACGCGGAAATTGGTAATAAATGGCAACCAGACCAGCGGATATTCCAGCCCTTTCGATTTATGGATCGTGACAATCTGCACCAGATGTTTATCACTTTCGAGGCGCATTTGTTGGCTGGAGGCATTACTGTCTGGCTCGAGGATATGTTGCGATAACCAGCGTACCAGCGCATGTTCACTTTCCAGCTGCGTTCCGGCTTCTTGAAGCAGTTCGCTGATATGCAAGATATCGGTAAGACGCCGCTCACCGCCTGCCGTTGCCAGCAAGTTTTCTGCAATGTTACGCGCCGACATCAGCGCCCGCAGCATCGGCATAACGCCACGTTTGCGCCAGATTTGCCGATAACCATCGAACTCTTCGACTACCGCATCCCACGCATGTTCGTCATTATTCAGCGTTTCAATATCCAGCGCATTCAGCCCCATCATTGACGTTGCCAGCGCACTGCGCAGGGTGTTCTCACGTTCGGGCGTCATCACCGCCTGCAACAACCAAAGCATTTCCTGCGCTTCCAGAGTTTCAAAAACACTGTCGCGGTTCGAAAGGTAAACGGAAGGGATTTCCAGCAACGTTAAGGCATCGCGCACCTGGGCGGCCTCCTGGCGGCTGCGCACCAGCACGCTGATGTCCGAAGCACGCACCGGACGCGCGTCGTCGTCGTTCATCAGCAACGCTTCGCCCCGCTGTCCGGCTTGTAGCCAGTCGCGGATTTGCGCAGCACATACCTGCGCCATGGTACTTTGATAGTCGCCAACGCCGCAGCTTTCGCCTTCCATCAGCCACATTTTCATCGCAGGCTGCGTTTCACCTTTAAATACAAAACGTAACGCCTGATTTTTCCCGGCTGATTTCACTGGAATAAACGGTATTTCGCGAAACATGAACGCGTCATCAGTCTGGCTGAAAAGCTTGTTCACACTGTTCACCATTCCAGGTGCGGAGCGCCAGTTGGTGTCTAAAGTGTAGTGGGCGTGAACTTCACTACGCGCCTTCATATAAGTGAAGATATCCGCACCCCGGAATGCATATATGGCCTGCTTCGGGTCGCCAATCAGCAACAATGCGGTTTCCGGCTGATGGTGCCAGATACGGCGAAAAATTCGGTACTGCTGGGGGTCGGTATCCTGAAATTCATCGATCATTGCCACCGGGAATCGCGTACGGATCGCCGCTGCCAACACCTCGCCGCTTTCGCTACGCAGCGCGGAATCGAGCCGACTTAACATGTCATCAAAACCCAATTCGCCACGGCGGCGTTTTTCACGCGCTACTGTTTCGCGGATCTCAGCCAATGCTCGGGTGATCACCAGATCGCGGATCGACAATGGTTCTGCAAGCAGTTGATCGATCACCTCAAACAGTGGATGTCGCGGGGTTTCCCCCCCGGCCTTCGTGCGATCTTCTAAGAAACGCTGGGAGAATTTTTCCAGCGACTCCGGCAACTGATAACTGTTTGTCTCTTCTTCTGCCCAAGCGCTGATCTTTTCGATCCATTTAGCCTGATTGCTACGGTTAAACTTGCGTCGATCAATACCAGAAGATTCGATCAGCGCATCCAGTTCACCCACTGCGTCGCGCCACTGCTGTTTTACCGTATCAATACGCGCCACAATTTGCGCGTGGCGGGAAGCCAGCGTTTCATCATCGGGCGGCGGTGCTTTGATAACCGGCGCTTCGCCTTGCAGATAACGATTAATATCGCGCAGCAACGCCTGCGGCCCTTTCCAGGTTTCAAAGACGACCTGGGCTATTTCACGCGGCAGCGGGTAGCAGTGGCGACGCCAGAAATCGGCGCAGGCCTGGTAGCGTAGCAGAGACTCATCTTCAATCAGCTGCTGCTCAAACAGCATGCCGGATTCAAAGGCATTCAGGTTGAGCATGCGCTGGCAAAAGCCGTGAATAGTAAAGACTGCCGCTTCATCCATCTGCCGTTCGGCTAACAACAACCACTGCGCGGCTTGCGCTTTATCGTCGATCTCTTCCAGCAGGCGTTCGTACAGTGGATTGTCGGTGGTTTCACGCAGACAGGCGATGCGCAACTCGTGGATATTGCTACGGATACGACCGCGCAATTCTGCCGTGGCAGCCTCGGTAAAGGTGACCACCAGCAGTTCTTCAACGATCAGCGGGCGGGGAAAGGCGGCGGAACCGCCTAGTCCAAGTAACAGGCGCAAATAGAGCGCCGCAATCGTAAAGGTTTTGCCTGTGCCGGCAGAGGCTTCAATCAGGCGCTCGCCCTGTAAGGGCAAGCGCAAAGGATCTAGTGTCTCGGCGACATCACTCATTCTTTTCACTCATCAGGGGCATTGTTTGCTGCAACGCGCTGACGTTCTCCCACACTTTCCAGCCTTCAGGATGCACATATTCGGCTTTCCCGTTCTGGCTGCCGGAAATCTGCGACAGAATAGCCATGCCTTGCGGCTCGACCACCGCCTGATGGAAGAAATCAGCAAGTTTTTGCGGCGTCAGCAGTTTTATCTGGGCCACGATTTTATCACGCGAATCGAAGCGCATATTGCCGCGATCGAAATCTTTACTTAACTTCGATGCTTCTTCGCCGAGCGTTTGCGGTGCCTGCAGCATCTGGGTAATTACCGCCTGCTGGATTTGCGCAAACTCATCTGGCTTCATCGCTCGCAATTTTGCCTCTGCGGTTGGGAAAAACGCCTTGTAACGCTCCCACAAGAATGAAGGCTGTTTATCATTGCTTTGCAAAAGGAAGCCCATGCCCCACTGACGCCCCACGCTCATTGGAAACGCAAACACGGCATAGCCCAATTGTTCTTCGGTA
The DNA here is from genome assembly GCF_053555855.1 of Shigella sp. SIG3. Classification (NCBI taxonomy): domain Bacteria; kingdom Pseudomonadati; phylum Pseudomonadota; class Gammaproteobacteria; order Enterobacterales; family Enterobacteriaceae; genus Shigella; species Shigella sp. SIG3. The sequence continues at coordinate 14,935 of NZ_JBQZXE010000024.1, read as the reverse complement.
CGCAACTGATTGTAGAACCACGGCTGTACGATCTGCCCCAACAGAGAGCTATAGGCTGAGCTGGTGTATTCATCGTAGCCAGTCGGTACAAATACCGCTGCCAGTGCGGAGTCGGTGCTGTTACCGGCTTTTTCAAAGATGACGGATTGTTTTTTATCGACCACTACATCTTTGTTTCGACACCACTCTGAACCATCAGCGCCCAACTGTTTTTGCACATCGCGTGCCAGCGTTGTTGCCTGGGCCTCGGTCATGTTGCCGATAACCATAAACTCTGGTCGAGCCCCTGATTTTAAGGCGTCGCGATAGGCCAGCACCTCTTTCAACGTAATGGAGGGCAAAATTTTACGCCGTTCATCTCGCGAGAAGTACGGCACTTGCGAGAGCATCTGCGCGGGCATAATCGCCTGCTCAAACGCTTTACCCTTTTCTGCGGAATCCATCATCTGGTTATACCAGGACTTCGCCTGCTCAAGCTGCTCTTCCGTAGCGGTATAGCTAAAGTACCCCTCGAGCAATGCCTGGAACAGCTGCGGCAGACGCTGGGTGTAACCATTAGCATTAACCATAAGGCCGTTGTTAGCGTTGGTGGAAAAACTTATGCCACCAACCGACGCCTGGTTGCTTAACTGATCAAGCGCCAGCCCTGCGAGATAATCATTGAGCGCAAACATCACCTGATTGCGGGCGCTGTCCATGGCTTTCGGATTACGCAAAATCAGGCTGACATCAGCTTTGGGCTCGCTGGCAAAATAACGGCTTGGCGCATACACCACGCGCAGATTCGACTCATCAACAATCAGCTCTGGATGGTCGTATTTCTTCTCTGACTTAATCAACGAGAAATCATCAGGAATATAAGGGTTAAGCTCTGGCAAAGAGAGCGCAATGTCGGCGGCTTTTTTCTGCCAGTCGGCGAAAGTTTGTGCGCTGATTTTATCGACCTGATACGGCGCATCGACAAAGTAAGCCGTTTTGTTGTGCGGCTCTTTCGGGCTGATATACCAGATACGCGCATTCTGCGGCGTCATCATCGCCAGACGTTCCTTTACTGCTTTAGCATCGTACCGATCGGCAATATTGACTGCATCCAGCGTATGCTCAACAGGAACGCGAATCATGGTATCTGCCAGCCATTCGACGTAATCCATATCACGGGTGATCGACGGATAACGGAAGTCGATATCCAGCACATTCGCCAGTTCATCGAAGTATTGTTTATCAATGCCTTTTTCACGTAACAGATTGAGATAGCTAAAAATTGCCGCCACAACCTGATCGCGATTAGCCAGGCCTTTATCAGTTAAAGACGCAGAGATCGCTAATACGCCGCTGTTGCCGTTGACGATAGGATCGGAGTTGGCGCTAATGCCCTCAACTAATCCCTGCTTTTGCAGCCAGTCAGAAAGTGTACCTGGGCTGCGATTGCCAATCAGATAGGTAATCAATTCATCGGTTTTACTACGGAACTTCGCTGAGTTGTTATCGATGCGAAACTCAACGCGCAACACTTTACGCGGCAGCGCAGGGACGTAATGAATGATAATGCCCTTTTGCGCGTCGGTGACTACCGGCACGGTGATTTCCGTTTTTTTGCTCTCTTTGTTCGGCACGCGACCAAAGGTGTCCGCCGCCATTTTTGCCAACTCCGGCAGCGGTTTATTACTGTAAATAACCGCCTTCATCAAATTGGCGGAATAGTACTTCTCGTGGAAATCTTTCAGCGCCTGCTGCACCGGATTACCAGGTTTGTCGCTTAAAGTTTCGAGGTTACCACCAGAAAACTTTGAACCGGGGTGTGCCGGGTTAATGGTTTCTGCGCTGACCTGTGCCATGCGCATCCCGTCACGCGTACGCGCCATGGTTAATTCAGCGTTCACTGCATTACGCTCACGTTCGGCGTATTTCTTGTCGAGCAAGGGTTCTGCAATAGCATCGGCCATGCGGTCTACCGCACCGGGCAAGGCGTCGTTCTCAACTTCCAGATAGAAAGCCGTGCGATACGGCGCAGTGCTGGCATTGTGACTACCGCCGTGCATTTTGAGATATTCGGCCAGACTGTCAGCCTGCGGGTACTTTTTCGACCCCATCAGACTCATATGTTCAAGGTAATGTGCCAGCCCCTGGTACGCCTCGGGATCTTCCAGCGACCCAACGGGCACTACCAGCGCCGAGAGCGATTTAACTGCCTGCGGATCAGAAACCAGCAAGACCACCATACCGTTATCCAGACGTATAGCCTGATACTGGCGGTTATCTTTATCACTTTTACGGATGGTTTCCTGAATCGGCTGCCATCCCGTTTCTGCCTGACTTAATGGTGCCCAGAGGGCAACAAACAACAATAATGCTTTGAACCAGGTGCTGCGGGGCATTCACGGACCTCATAATCAACTTTATTTTCTGGACAGATTCAACAGGTTAACGCAAATCATCTGCCAGAATTTAATCTTGTGCTGCACGAGTCAGCCTATGTTTATATAACCATCAGTCCGTGACTGGTGCGCATCATAAAGTAAGCGGATAGATTGCGCAATTTTTATACAACACTCATGACTGATTAAAGCGAAACAGCGGTAACAGGAAACGTTGCGACTGTTCAACGATGGCCTCCATTGTCTCTGGTGTTAATTGCCGCCAGAGCCGTTGATACCAGATATCATCACCTTCGCCACGCACCATCATGTTGCCTTCGTAAGCCTGAAGGAATTTCGTACGGGCTTTTTGCAACGTGGAATCGTCATCCAGCATGGCATCGTTTTGCGCGTCATAACAGGTTTTTAGCCACGCGCCGCCACTTTCAGGTAACACCAGCAATGGCGCGGACATTCCTTCACGATACCCCTCAATCAGTTGTGAGAGGTAATGCAAAGCCTGTTCGGCTGCAAGCGGCGGAAAACGCCACTCACCGTCTTTGCGTAGAAAAAGGCGACTTTCGCCATTACCACCGCTGGCACAGTAGACAAGGTGTTCCAGCCAAAGTTGCATTCCCTGCGCCACACTTAATAAAGAGGGACGCCAGCGCAACAGGCCATCCGGCTGCACCTGCGGCAACCAGCCAGTTATCTGCACACCGTTGCAGGCGAGATCAATTTCCATACTCTGCCCCGGCTGGCGACAGGCAATGACTCTGTCGGCAAGCTGCTGCATCTCCTGGCACTGTGTTTCCCAGAAAATTTCACCAAAAGCGCCATACGGTAAATCCCCTGCCGCCCGGAAGCGGCGGAACAAGCGTTCGGCATCATCCTGCTCAACCAGTGCATTCAATAACTGCTGATTGATTTGATAACGGCTAAGTCCTTCCAGAATAAATGGCTCGGTGTCTGGGATTTCGCTGTCTTCAGTACGGAAGTTCACCTGCAAACGCATCTGGAAGAACGCCCGCACCGGATGTGCCCAGAATCGTTGTAGCGTTTCCAGCGGCACGGTTTCCGGTAAGGTAAACGGCAGCGGCTGAACAAATTCAGAATGTGCTTTACCAGCCTGGCTGGCCGCAGGTAGCCATTCACGAGCATAGCTTTGTCGTTCGCCTGGCTGGTAGTTTTGCGGATCAAACGGCATCCGGGTATGGAGGCAAGTAAGATGCGCTTTTACCCTTGCCTCGCTTTCATCACAGTTGAGCGCTTCATCGCCCGGTAGATAATGACTTTGCCCGATGTAGTCGATCAGTTCCTGCACCAGTACCGACGGGAAACGTTCACTGTTATCCTGAATGGAACGCCCGATATAGCTGATATAGAGTTTTTGCTGCGCGGAAATTAACGCTTCCAGGAACAGGTAGCGGTCGTCATCGCGACGGCTACGGTCGCCACGCTTCGGTTTCTGGCTCATCAGGTCAAAGCCCAATGGCGCAAGCTGACGTGGATAAACGCCGTCGTTCATTCCCAGCAGGCAAACCACTTTGAACGGAATTGAACGCATTGGCATCAGAGTACAAATATTAACCGGTCCGGCGAGAAAACGCTGGCTGATACGTTCTTGATCCAGACGCTGTGCCAGTTCATCACGCAATAGTGACAGCGGCACCGCGTCGCCATACTGCGCACCTAAACCTTCGGCGATAATCGCCTGCCATTGTTGTTCGATCAGCGTCATCGCCGCTTCGGTTTCCGCATCCGGCAGGAAGAAGGCGTTGAGCATATCGCGACAAACCGGCAACCACTCTTCTAGCGGACGCTCCTGTGCCAGCCCGCGACGCCAGATGTTTAGCTGCATTAGCAGTGAAGCCAGATGCCCCACCAGTTCTGCAATTAAGCCGCTCGATTCATCATAAGGTAGAACCGATTGCCACTCGCCCTGCGCGCTCTCCATCGCGTAGCCCAGCAACATACGCGTCAGGCCAAATCGCCAGGTGTGTTGTCCGGTGGCGGGGAGTTCCAGCTCGCGAACGTTGTCGTCATCTATCCCCCAACGAATGCCGGATTCGTTGACCCACTGGCGTAAATAACGCAGCCCTTCTTCGGTGATGTCAAACCGCGCCGCCAGCACCGGCACATCCAGCAGCGCCAGCACATCCTCTGACACAAAGCGACTGTCAGGCAGTGATAACAGGCTGATAAACGCTTCCAGTACCGGATGTGACTGCCGCGCACGACGGTCGGAAATGGCGTAAGGCAGGTAACGATCCGCAGGTGCGCTACCAAACACTGCCTGAATAAACGGACTGTAGCTGTCGATATCAGCCACCATCACGATGATGTCGCGCGGAGTAAGTGTCGGGGCTTCCTCCAGCATCGCCAGCAAGCGATCGTGTAAAACTTCAACTTCACGCTGCGGGCTATGGCAAACGTGGAATGTGATACTGCTATCCAGTGGATCAAGCGGGCGTTTGTTATCGCTACGGGAAAACTCTTCGATGTTCACACCCGCAACGGCGCGGTTTTCCAGTTCCAGAATGTCAGACTGAATGTTATGCAGCAGGTTATCTGGCGTCACATCGACAAAAGCGTCCAGCTCCTGGCTGCTCTCCAGGTCAGAAAGGAGATAAATGTAGTCGCGCCCAAGCTTCCCCCATGAGGCCAGCAGCGGGTTGCCGACATCCTGTTCACCATCGCTGTTAAAGAGCTGTCCGGCATTTTCGCTATCGCGAAATAGCGGCAATTCGCGATCTTCAAAACTGTGTCGACGCTGACGAGTCAGCAGTTTCGCCAGATAAGCAGGATCTTTAATATCGCCCCAGTAATAACGGCAGGGGTTGGTAAACAGGAGATGGATTTCAATATGTTTACCCAGCGCCTGGAGCGCCTGGAGATAAACAGGCGGTAACGCGGAAATACCGCATATAAAGACGCGCGAAGGTAACCCCGGCGGGCAGGTCGTCGCGGACTCCAGCGTTTCGATAAAGCGCTGATAGAGATTCGCGCGGTGCCAGCGCGGTTGTCCGAGTTCATGGGTATATTCCACCAGCGCCTTCCACAACGGGGCTTGCCAGGCCTGTGCTTCTCCCAGCCCTTCAACCAAATGTCCTGTTTCCCACTGTGCCAGCCAGTCCGGACGATAGACCAGATACTGGTCAAACAGGTCCGCCGCTTTTGAGGAAAGCTGGAACAGTTTTCGCTTGTCGCTATCGTCAGTCAGATAATGCCGCAACAGGGTAAAGTCTTCGCGCTCCAGCAATTGCGGCAGCAGAGTCATCAGTTTCCAGCTCATGCTCTGTTTGTTAAAGGCGCTCTCTTTGGGGATTTCCGGTAACACCCGGACGAACATATCCCAGATAAAGCTCGCTGGCAGCGGAAAATCAATGTTTGCCGCAATACCAAACTTTTGCGACAGGGTCATTTGCAGCCACTGCGCCATACCGGTACTTTGCACCAGAATCATCTCTGGTTCGAAAGGATCGTCCAGCCGTTCGCGTTCGACAATAAACTCCATCAACGCTTCCAGCACGTCCAGACGATTGGAATGGTAGACCCTTAACATAGCGGCTCCTGACTACTGACGATTCGGGCAATGCAGGCGGGTCATCTCGCCTTCTCTGCCCCCGGGTGAAACTAGCGTAACGCTGATGCTGACACATCCCGCCTGCGATGTCTGCATTCGGTTGACCTGCCAGTTGGCAAGTGGCGAAATCGCGCGCAGTTGCGTTTGCTGCCAACCATGCCGCCAGAGCTGTTGGTACTGGTTTCTGCTGGCGAGACTGTTCATTAATGTTCGCTGGATACCCGATAACGCAGTGACAATCATCACCATCAGCACCATCGCAACCATTACCTCCGGCAGGCTAAAGCCTTGTTGATTCTTCAGGGAAGCTGACATAATGCCCCCTCTTTCAGCGGACAAAAATCGCTCCAGCCGCGTGGCGAAAAAACAATTTTTCCATCAATGACTTCGCCTGTTCGCCACAACGAAACGCCTTCATAACCGGCAATCAATAAGGCTTCATTATCTGCCAGTAAACGCAAACAAACCTGGGCATCGGTTCCAGCGTACTGCGAGCACTGAACTGCTGGCTGCGTCTGCCAGGAGTGCATTTTTCCCCACGCCAGCGCCGACTGAACGATGGCCTGGCGGCGCAATGACTGACTTTCCATGCTCACGCGAGAGGCAAAACTGCGATCCTGCTGACTCATTCCTTGCAATAGCAAGCTACCCAAAACCAGCAGCATCAGGACCAGAGCCTGTGACGAAACACCTTTTTCGCGGTTCACAGGTTGAATCCTGTCACGCTATAGCTGGCATCCACCACGGTTTGCGGTTCAGACTTACTGGCAGCACGCATATTAACCGTCAACACCGGCGAGAAGCCGCTGACATCCTGACGTACGACCTGAAAAGTGTCGATAATGATGGCATCCGGATTAGTGACTTTATCCCAGCCCTTACCTTCACAGGATGTCGCACCGCGTAGCGTTTCCAGCACATGCTCCTTCAGACGAAATCCAATCTGGTCGGACTCTTTTACCGGTTCGCGATCCCAGATACCGTTACTGTTCGCATCCCACTGCACAATGATACAGTCACCCTGTCCGACAATTTCCAGCCCTTCGCCGGTACAGCTGCCATGACAATAACCCGCCCTCTGGAGATGCTTCGCGACGGTAAATACCCGCAGCCAGATTTCATCTTCCAGTGCCAGCTTACGAGTGCTCGTTAAACTTTCACGCTGTAACGCAGGCAGAAAGCGTGCAGCCCCCAGCAACAATACGCTACTGATCGCCATAGCAATCAACACTTCCAGCAGAGAAAAACCTTGCTCTTTTACAGGCATCCTTCTGTTTCTCCTTGCTGATAAAGCCGGAGTCTTCCCCACGGCGAAACCACCAGCCACCACTCGCCCGTTGAGTTTTTGAAGCGAATATGCCCGGCCCATGCGGTATTGCGCAGGCCAAAGAAAGCAAGCGAAGGTGTCAGGTCGCTCATTTCGACTTCGGGCCAGCGTGGCACAAAGACCAATGGTGAACTGCCATGACAGGTATTGGCCCCAGCAGCGGAACTCACAAGGCACCATAACGTCCCCTCCCTGATAACGCTGATACTGTGGTCGCGGTTATGCCAGTTGGCATCTTCACGTAAATAGAGCAAATAGTCCCGCGCCTAGCTGGCGGTTTGCCAAAGCCGTTGCGACTGCTGCCAGTATTGCCAGCCATAGAGTCCACTTGCGCTTAGCATGACCAAAATCAGCATCGCGACCAGCGTTTCAATCAGCGTATAACCACGTTGTGTTTTCATGCCGGCAGTATGGAGCGAGGAGAAAAAAAGACGAGGGCCAGTTTCTATTTCTTCGGCGCATCTTCCGGACTATTTACGCCGTTGCAGGACGTTGCAAAATTTCGGGAAGGCGTCTCGAAGAATTTAACGGAGGGTAAAAAAACCGACGCACACTGGCGTCGGCTCTGGCAGTATGTTTCGTAATTAGATAGCCACCGGCGCTTTAATGCCCGGATGTGGATCGTAGCCTTCAATCTCAAAGTCTTCGAAACGGTAGTCGAAGATGGATTCGGGTTTACGTTTGATAATCAACTTCGGCAGCGGACGCGGTTCGCGGCTTAATTGCAGATGAGTTTGATCCATATGGTTGCTGTACAGGTGCGTATCGCCACCGGTCCAGACAAAATCACCCACTTCCAGATCGCACTGCTGCGCCATCATATGCACCAGTAACGCGTAGCTGGCAATGTTGAACGGCAGGCCGAGGAAGACGTCACAGGAGCGCTGATAAAGCTGGCAAGAGAGTTTGCCGTCTGCCACATAGAACTGGAAGAATGCATGGCACGGTGCCAGCGCCATTTTATCCAGTTCGCCTACGTTCCACGCTGAAACAATAATGCGGCGCGAATCCGGGTCGTTTTTCAGCTGGTTCAGTACCGTAGTAATCTGGTCAATATGACGACCATCTGGCGTTGGCCAGGCGCGCCACTGTTTACCATACACTGGCCCGAGGTCGCCATTTTCATCGGCCCATTCGTCCCAGATGGTGACATTGTTTTCGTGTAGATAAGCAATGTTAGTATCGCCCTGCAGGAACCACAGCAGTTCGTGGATGATGGAACGCAGGTGGCAACGTTTGGTTGTCACCAGCGGGAATCCATCCTGCAGGTTAAAACGCATCTGATGACCAAAAATGGAAAGCGTTCCGGTTCCGGTACGGTCGTTTTTCTGTGTGCCTTCGTCGAGCACTTTTTGCATCAGTTCTAAATACTGTTTCATGGTTCCTCAGGAAACGTGTTGCTGTGGGCTGCGACGATATGCCCAGACCATCATGATCACACCCGCGACAATCATCGGGATGGAAAGAATTTGCCCCATGCTGATGTACTGCACCCAGGCACCGGTAAACTGCGCGTCGGGCTGGCGGAAAAACTCAACAATGATGCGAAACGCGCCGTAGCCAATCAGGAACAAGCCTGAGACAGCTCCCATTGGGCGCGGTTTACGAATATACAGGTTGAGGATAATAAACAGCACCACACCTTCCAGCAGCAGTTCGTAAAGCTGTGATGGGTGGCGCGGCAGCACACCGTAAGTGTCGAAAATGGATTGCCACTGCGGGTTGGTTTGCAGCAGCAAAATATCTTCTGTACGGGAGCCTGGGAACAGCATGGCAAACGGGAAGTTCGGGTCAACGCGGCCCCACAATTCACTGTTAATAAAGTTGCCCAGACGCCCGGCACCAAGACCAAACGGAATGAGTGGTGCGATAAAATCAGAGACCTGGAAGAAGGAACGTTTAGTACGGCGGGCGAAGATAATCATCACCACGATAACGCCAATCAGGCCGCCGTGGAAAGACATGCCGCCGTCCCAGACACGGAACAGATACAGCGGATCGGCCATAAACTGCGGGAAATTGTAGAACAGAACATAACCAATACGTCCCCCGAGGAAGACGCCGAGGAAGCCCGCATAGAGTAAGTTTTCAACTTCATTTTTGGTCCAGCCACTGCCCGGACGATTCGCCCGACGTGTTGCCAGCCACATTGCAAAAATGAAACCCACCAGATACATCAGGCCGTACCAGTGAAGCGCCACGGGTCCTATTGAGAAAATGACCGGATCAAACTCCGGAAAATGCAGATAGCTACTGGTCATCTGTCACCACAAGTTCTTGTTATTTCGCTGAAAGAGAACAGCGATTGAAATGCGCGCCGCAGGTTTCAGGCGCTCCAAAGGTGCGAATAATAGCACAAGGGGACCTGGCTGGTTGCCGGATACCGTTAAAAGATATGTATATGATCCGCGCTATAACCCTCCGCGAATCAGCCCGCCCATGCCGCGACGCTCCATAAAGGCTGCAACCTGATGACGAACTTCGGTCGCCAGTTGCGCTTCCAGACTACGCTGCGCAAGATTTTCTGCTTCGGCAAAATCAATGCGCCGCAGCAGGTATTTTACCCGCGCTACAGAACGTCCGTTCATAGACAGATGGCGATACCCAAGCCCAATGAGGATTGCCACACACATGGGATCGCCCGCCATTTCACCGCACAAACGGAGATCGATACCATGTATTTCCGCTTCCCGGGCGATCATCGCCAGAGCTCGTAACATTGCAGGATGAAGACTGTCGTAAATGTTAGCCACCCGGGTATTGTTGCGATCAACGGCCAGAATGTATTGAGTCAGATCGTTGGTGCCAACAGAGATGAAATCGACCCGCTTTGCCAGATGCGGCAGCATAAATACCATTGACGGCACTTCCAGCATGATGCCGATACGTGGTTTGGGAATTTCGTAACCGATCATCTCCTCGACTTCACGTCCGGCACGTTCAATCAGGCGGCGTGCTTCGTCAACTTCATCGAGGCTGGTGACCATCGGCAACAGAATATTCAGGTTGCCCGTAGCGGCATTAGCACGCAGCATCGCCCGCACCTGGATCAAGAAGATCTCCGGCTGATCGAGCGTAATGCGAATACCACGCCAACCCAGGCATGGATTCTCTTCGCTGATCGGCATGTAAGGCAGCTGCTTATCTGCTCCGACATCCAGCGTACGCAAGGTGACGGGTTTATCATTGAACATTTGCAGCATCCCCTGATACTGCGCCACCTGTTCTTCTTCCGACGGGAAACCACTTTGCAGCATGAATGGGATTTCAGTGCGATAAAGACCGATGCCATCAATACGGCTGCCCAGTTTTTCTTCATGTTCCGGGCTTAAACCAGCATTGAGCATGACTTTTATACGCTCACCGCTTTTTAACTGCGCGGGTAAATTGACGTCATCTTCCGCCAGACGGCTAAGCTCAATCTCTTCACTAATTAGCCGCTGATATTCTTGCAGCAGTACCGGCTCCGGATCGACCAGCAATTCACCGCGATAGCCATCAACGATCAGCGTCCTACGATGCAGCACCGAAGGCTGAATATCCGCGCCCATCACGGTAGGGATCCCCAGCGCACGTACCATGATCGCAGCATGGGAGTTGGCTGCGCCATCTCGCACGACAACACCGACTAAGCGATCCTGGGGCAGCTCAGCAAGAGTTGTCGCTGACAGTTCATCTGCCACCAGAATGAAACGTTCCGGCCAGGCGTTCGGCCCTTGATTAGCGTCATCAAGATGAAACAGCAATCGCTGACCCAGCGCACGTAAATCGCCAGCCCGCTCTTTGAGATAGTTATCGCTTAGCGCGGCAAACTGTTCGGCAAATTTTTCAATGACCGTTTTTACCGCCCACTCTGCCACCGAGCCTTTATCAACCTCGGCAAACAATTCGCGACGCAGCCGGGTGTCCGAAAGCAGGTGCGAGTAAAGATCGAAAATAGCCGCCGTTTCTTTTTGTGCTCCGGCGGCAAAGCGTTTGCTGTAGCGGCGAAACTCGTTTGCCGCTTCTTCCAGCGCCCCGGTCAGTCGTTCGCGTTCCAGAGCCGGATCCAGCGTTGATGCCTGATACACCTGTTCCATTAAAGGTAACGTGGCATCCTGCCAGCCTTCGGCAATCGCCACACCAGGTGCTGCCGGTAATGCGCGGATTCGCGTCTGGCGATATTGCCCAAACAGGGCAGTCAACTGCGACTGAGAAAGAATAGCTGCCATCTGGGTGGCAAGCGTCACCAGGAAGGATTCTTCACTTTCGTCATACTGGCGCAACTCTCGTTGCTGTACCACCAGTACACCAAGCAACTGGCGACGTTGAATAATTGGTACGCCTAAAAACGCGCGGAAACGTTCTTCTTTTACGGAGGGGATGTATTTGAAGCTGGGGTGCTTTTGCGCATCTGCAAGGTTTATCGGTTCCGCCAGCCTGCCAACCAGGCCGACGATCCCTTCATCAAACGCGAGCGTTACAGTGCGACCGCGTGGTTTTTTCAGCCCCCGGGTCGCCATCAGGTAGTAACAACGTCGATCATGATCGGCCAGGTAGACCGAACAGACCTCGGTATCCATCGCAAGACAGATGTCGGTAACCAGAATATTTAACGCCTCATTCAGGCGTGGTGCGCTGGCTACCTTTTCGACTATTTCGCGCAGGCGAGTGAGCATAATTGGCGTGACTTAACCTCTTTTACGTCGATAAGCAGATGCGTTTTGTGGTTTTGGCGTATTTTCCTGCAGTGACATCACCACACTCGCGAACTCTTTCATTACCCTACGGTAGACATCACGTTTAAATGACACCACCTGTCTGACCGGATACCAGTAACTTACCCATCGCCAGCCGTCAAACTCTGGTGTACTGCTGGTTTGCATATTGATTTCTGCATCGCCGCTTACCAGCTGCAAGAGAAACCATTTTTGTTTTTGGCCGATACAAACCGGCTTCGTGTCCCAACGCACCAAACGTTTCGGTAATTTGTAGCGCAACCAGTTACGCGTTGAAGCAAGGATTCGAACGTCTTTGCGGCTTAATCCTACTTCTTCAAACAATTCACGGTACATCGCCTGCTCTGCGGATTCTCCGGGGTTGATTCCGCCTTGCGGAAATTGCCAGGAGTGCTGACCAAATCGCCGGGCCCACATTACCTGCCCCTGGCGATTACAAATCACGATACCTACGTTTGGGCGGTAGCCATCGTCATCAATCACCGGACTACCTCAAAATAAAGCTTTATATACGAATGATTGTTTCATACTCCAGGAAGACGGTAAACCACTCTCTGCAGGGCATTACACACTAATAACAATTGAATAACTCACAGTTATGTGCAGAGTTATAAACAGAGGAAGGGGTGGATAGCCGTTTTTATTCACCTTTTCTGTGGATAGAGTTGTGAAGAACTACGGAATTACTACGGGAAAACCCGGAGCATTCTGAATAAGCCCGATATAGACATTTTAAAATATTCATTATTAGTCAATGCATTACATGTAATTTGAGTAATGAAAAAGAGTAATTCGTGACCCAGGTCACACCTCTCATTTACGGGTTGGCGAAAGATCAACCAATGCCGTATTTATCCACAGAATGTGCCACTAAGTTAAGCACTGAACCACTAAAAACTGGAGTTTCGTCGCACGTCAAGGCTGTAAATGAAAACAGTAGTGGAGGTTTTTCACAGTTATCCCAGCTTTCTGTGGATAACATGGTGTAAGATCCTGTTTATTTTCAGTGACCAGATTTGGAAAACCTATTGCAGTGTTGCGCAACTCGATTACCGGCAGCCTAAAAAGCAATATAAATCAGAGAATTGAACAACACATGTGGAAAAAGTTACACTGCGAATATTCGGCACATAATTGCTGTTTGTTTTTTAACCAAGGCATCATGACATGTCCCAACCTCGCCCACTGCTCTCTCCTCCCGAAACTGAAGAACAGTTGTTAGCGCAAGCACAGCAACTTTCTGGTTATACATTGGGAGAACTGGCGGCACTTGCCGGGCTGGTTACGCCAGAGAATTTAAAACGCGATAAGGGCTGGATTGGCGTGTTACTGGAGATCTGGCTAGGTGCCAGCGCAGGGAGTAAACCTGAGCAAGATTTTGCTGCTCTGGGCGTGGAACTTAAAACTATCCCTGTGGATAGTCTTGGTCGTCCGCTGGAAACAACATTCGTTTGTGTTGCCCCGTTAACGGGTAATAGCGGGGTGACCTGGGAAACCAGCCATGTGCGCCACAAGCTCAAACGCGTACTGTGGATACCGGTTGAAGGCGAGCGCAGCATCCCGCTGGCGCAGCGTCGCGTAGGATCACCGTTGCTGTGGAGCCCGAATGAAGAGGAAGACCGACAGCTACGCGAAGACTGGGAAGAATTAATGGATATGATTGTTCTCGGTCAGGTTGAGCGGATCACCGCTCGTCACGGGGAATATTTACAGATAAGACCGAAAGCAGCGAATGCGAAAGCGCTTACCGAAGCCATTGGTGCCCGGGGCGAACGGATTCTGACGCTGCCACGCGGCTTTTATTTGAAGAAGAATTTCACCAGTGCACTACTGGCCCGTCATTTTCTGATCCAGTAGCCATCGCTTTGACCTGCCGCTTTCCGGGCATATAATTACCGCTTCATTTTTTTGGCAGGGCTTTTTAGATGTTATTTGCATGGATAACCGATCCTAACGCCTGGCTTGCGCTCGGTACGCTGACGCTGCTGGAGATCGTTCTTGGGATCGACAATATTATTTTCCTTTCTCTGGTGGTGGCAAAGCTTCCCACAGCACAACGTGCTCATGCGCGCCGTCTGGGGTTGGCGGGAGCCATGGTTATGCGTCTGGCTCTGCTGGCATCAATCTCTTGGGTTACGCGCCTGACAAATCCGCTTTTTACAATATTCAGTCAGGAAATTTCTGCCCGTGATTTGATTCTGCTTCTGGGTGGCTTGTTCCTTATCTGGAAAGCCAGCAAGGAAATCCACGAATCCATTGAAGGTGAAGAAGAAGGGCTGAAAACACGCGTTTCATCATTCCTCGGCGCTATCGTGCAGATTATGCTGCTGGATATTATCTTCAGCCTCGACTCGGTGATTACCGCTGTGGGTCTGTCAGATCACCTGTTTATTATGATGGCAGCCGTGGTGATTGCCGTAGGCGTGATGATGTTCGCCGCGCGCTCGATTGGTGATTTTGTCGAACGCCATCCTTCGGTAAAAATGCTGGCGCTCTCTTTCCTGATTCTGGTGGGCTTTACCCTGATTCTGGAAAGTTTCGACATCCACGTACCGAAAGGTTACATCTACTTCGCGATGTTCTTCTCTATTGCGGTTGAAAGCCTCAACTTGATTCGCAACAAAAAGAATCCGCTCTGATACTCCGTACGCTCTCCTGCGGGAGGGCGTACTCACTCCTTTTACCCTCACAGTTTAAGATTTTCCTGCTTTCAAGATATATAACGTCGATTTATAAACAGACTATTATCATAGGTAGGCCAAATGAGGATAACCGGATGAAAAAATGGGCAGTAATAATTTCTGCAGTCGGACTGGCGTTTGCTGTTTCCGGGTGTTCCAGTGATTACGTCATGGCGACCAAAGATGGCCGTATGATTTTGACCGATGGAAAACCTGAAATTGATGATGATACCGGGCTGGTGAGTTATCACGATCAGCAAGGTAACGCG
>NZ_JBQZXE010000023.1:0-36613 GCF_053555855.1 Shigella sp. SIG3 | reverse complement strand
CGCGATAATATGGTTTGCCATTAGCATCGCGCAGAATACCTTCATCCAGCAGCGGAGCGATAAATCCACGCTGAGCGTCGTCAAAATCCTGACGATCGCTAAACGGTAATGATTTGGCGTAATTCTGATTAACCTGTTGGGTATATTGAGTGGCGGCTTTCGCTTCCTCTTTCGCGTTAGCGGTATTTACCATCATGCCGCTGGCGGCAGTTAACGCAATAACAATTCTGCTCAAACGGAATAACCGAGAGTTATTCATATAAATCTCCATTTATCATTTGTGTCGTAAATATGTAATCCATGCAAAATACGTCATTTAAAGCTGGGGTTATCATAATTGGGAATTTGCGACTTTAATAAGTGGAAGTGTGAGCGGAACGCGCCATTTTATTAGGCATTTGTGCTGAAGAGGGAAAAGCACGGCATATTTATTACTATCATCAATAATGTGACCTGACTTATATTTTTATTATTTATATTACTTTCCGCTTTCACTTCGACAAGAAGTACGCACAATGATTAATTAGATGAATGATGCGGAGTGTAACCATGAAACCCGTCGTGCTGGTGGTGGATGATGACACGGCTATCTGCGCACTGTTGCAGGACGTGTTAAGTGAACATGTCTTTACGGTTTCAGTCAGCCATACCGGACAGGAGGCCATATCGCGTATTGAGGGCGAGCCTGACATTGCGCTGGTGGTGCTGGATATGATGCTGCCCGATACCAACGGCCTGAGGGTATTGCAGCAAATCCAGAAACTGCGTCCGGCATTGCCTGTGGTGATGTTGACCGGAATGGGGAGTGAGTCTGATGTGGTGGTCGGGCTGGAAATGGGCGCGGATGATTACATCTGCAAGCCGTTCACCCCACGGGTGGTGGTCGCACGACTGAAAGCGTGTTGCGACGGGTTGGCGCGCTGGCGGTTAATGAGGAGAAAAACGCCGGGCTGTCATTCAATGGCTGGTATCTCGATACCATTCGCTGCCAACTGCATAGTCCGCTACAACAACATGTCGAGCTGACTCAGGGCGAATATGGCTTGTTACTGGCCCTGGCTCAAAATGCCCGTCGGGTATTAAGCCGCGAACAGCTGCTGGCGTTCACTCATAGCGACAGCGTGGAGGTGTTTGATCGCACCATCGACGTATTAATCATGCGCTTACGACGCAAAATCGAACTCAACCCGCATCAGCCGATGTTGATTAAAACTCTGCGCGGTCTGGGGTATGTCTTCGCTGCCGACGTGCATTAATCCGACATTTCTGTTTGCAGCTCTTCCAGCGTTTTCGCCCCGTCGATGGCATTGGCGCATAACAGGCTTGCTCGCGCGCAGGCGTGTGCCAGTTTGATGCTCTCGGTAAGCGTCCAGCGTTCATGGCAGCCATATAAAAATCCGGCACAAAATACATCGCCCGCACCGACGCTGCCGATAATTTCCCGTTGTTCTAACTTTTGCGAAGGGATCCACACGCCGCACTGTTCCGGGGTCTCTCCCCACGCCCCTTCCGGGCAGTGGATCACCACACGCTGGCGCACGCCCGCATCTAACAGTTCACGCGCGGCGGCAGCAATATGCGCGATATGCGGTTCGCCGTTGGGTAACCGAATTTCCAGCCCGCTAAACTCCCCGGCCTCCAGTTCGTTAATTACCAGGTAATCCAGATGGCGCAACGCGGGCAACACCAGCGGCTGATAACGCGGATCGCCCTTGCGGGAGACCAGGTCGAGTGAGGTTTCAAAGCCAGTATCACGCATTTGCGCCAGCAGGCGTGCGCTACGGGTGCCGTAAACATCGTCCGGCATATCCAGGCTGTCGAGCAACAGTAAATAGCCGAGATGGAAAATCTTCATGGTGTTATCGAGCTGATCGAACGCCGGAAGATCCAAAAGTCTGTTTGCACCTGGCGAATGGAAAAACGTCCGCTGCCCGCTTGGATCAGTCATTACCTGCGACATTGACGTCGGGGCAAAGGTAGTGCGCTGCACATGCTGACGATTGACGTGATATTGCTCAAGCATCGCCATAATGTAATCGCCGTCGCTGTCCTGACCGATTAGCCCGACCGCCTGTAACAGCAACCCGGTGCGCATTTTCGCCAGTGTCAGCAGGACGTTAAGCGGCGCGCCGCCGGTGGAGCGTTCGCTGTGGGTAATCTCCGCCAGCCAGCCGCGCTCTGGCCACTGGATAATCTGGTGGACGTGGTCAACCAGCATATTGCCTGCGGCGATAATCCCTTTACGTTCCATCATGCCTGCCCCGCACTGCCGAAAATACGCATCTGTTGTGCAACCGTATCGCTGATGGCGGCTTCCACTGCTAGTAGTAACTCGGCAAACTCGTCATACATCGGCTGACGGTGCGCCATTCGGGCCTCAACGGCAGCCAGCGCCGCTTGTGACATGCCGGTGTAGAAATTGATTTTGTGGATACCCAGTTCGATGGCGCGGCGGAAATCGGCATCTCTAATCCCTGAACCGCCGTGTAATACCAGCGGGATAGCCGCCTGCTGGCGGATAGCGTCGAGGCGCGGGAAATCGAGTTTCGGTTCGCCGCGATATTTGCCGTGCGCATTGCCAATCGCCACGGCCAGCGCGTCAATGCCGGTACGGTCGACAAAATCACGCGCCAGCTGCGGATCGGTAAACAGAGATTCATCGGCATGACCGTAAAGCGCACCGCCTTCGTCACCACCCACCGCGCCCAGTTCAGCTTCTACCGATACGCCAACGGCATGGCACATTTTCACCACTTCCCGCGTCTGGCGGATATTCTCTTCATACCCCAGCGTGGAGCCATCAAACATTACCGAGCTGAATCCCAGCCGCAACGCTTGCGCCACCGATTCAAAATGCAGCCCGTGATCGAGATTTAATACCACCGGAATCGCTTGACGCGCCGCTTCAAATTTCACTGTCTCGACCAGGGAATCCAGCGAGATATATTTAAAATGTACTTCGGCAATGTTGATAATAAAGGGCGAACGTTCTTGTCTGGCAGCAGCAAACAAGGCGCGTAAAAAGTGTGAGTCCAGCACATTAAACGCACCTAACGCATAGTGATGTTCGCGGGCATGTGCCAGCCCTTCAGCGAGAGAAATCAACGGCATAACGTTATCCTTATTCAGAGGAACTGGCGGTATTCGTTACACAACACCAGCTGGGCCGGTTCGTCTTCGTCAATCAGGTTGTAGCGGTCCAGCGGTTGTAAAAAGTGGTTATCGTGGTCGTCGTCATTGACAGAAGAGACTTCGCCAACCAGAACATCGCCAAAACCGGTTTCCGCCCAAAAGCTGTGATACAGGCCGGGCGGCAGGCAGATACTTTCGCCGGGGGACAGGCGTAACTGACTGCCTGCGACATGAGTCTGGCGGCAGCCGTCGATCACCACCGTAACGTCGGTATCAACTGTTTGCTCGTTGCTATCGGCATTCCACAGTTCAACAATCAAATTGCCGCCGCCGCGATTGATGATGTCCTCACGCTTACGCCAGTGAAAATGCATTGGCGTGACCTGCGCATCGCGCACATGCATGATCTTCTCGGCGTAACATTTCACATACGGCATTCCTTTTGCTGAGCCGTTACGCAGGGTAAACAGCGTCAGCCTCTGTGCTGCAAAGTTGTTACCACCAAAAGCGGTAACATCCCAGCCGAGTTTGAGATCAAAAACCACCTCCCACGCGGCGGTGTCGAGCTGCTGCCATTGAGCAGGAGAGAAACTGGCAAAGGGCGGCAGATGTACGTCATGTTGCGAAAAGAATTGCCGTGTATGGCCGAGAATGTTGTTTATAGCGGAGCGTTTCATCGAAAGCGTTCTCCTTAGCGGTGGCCGGGCAGCATCGCCGCCCGGCGTGTGGACTTATTTCACCGTCCAGCCTTTGTAATTGCCGACGTTGTTTTTATCGATCATCGTCACCGGGATCAGCACCGGCTCTTTCGGCGCAGGTTTGCCCTGCAAAATGTCATAACTGATCTCAACCGCTTTCGCTGCCATCACCTGTGGATCTTGCGCCGGAGTAGCGACAAACAACGAGTTCTCACGCTTGAGCGCCTCTTCGGCGTCCGGGCTTCCATCCACGCCGACAATAAAGAACTCGTTACGTTGCGCCTGTTTTGCTGCCAGATCGGCACCGATCGCTGTCGGATCGTTAATCGCAAATACGCCGTCGATCTTCGGATTTGCCGCCAGCAGCCCGGTCATCACCTCCAGCCCGCCCTCACGACTGCCTTTGGCGTTCTTGTTGTCAGAGAGCACCTTGATGTCAGGATGGCGTTTAAATTCGGTCTGGCAGCCTTCGACGCGGTTTTGCACGGCGGACACCGGCGGTCCGTTGATGATCACCACGTTGCCTTTGCCTTTCAGGCGATCGGTGATGTATTTACAGGCCATTTCGCCTGCTTGGGTGTTATCGGAAGTGATGGTGGCATCGGCACCTTCTGCCGCCACGTCAACCGCCACCACCACGATCCCGGCGTCTTTTGCCCGTTTCACCGCCGGGCCGATCCCTTTTGAATCGGCAGCGTTAAGGATGATCATATCGACGTTAGCGGCGATAAAGTTGTCTATCTGCGAGACCTGCTGACCCAGATCGTAGCCGCTGGAAACCAGCGTCACTTTGACGTTATCGCCCGCCAGTTTGCGTGCTTCCAGCTCCGCGCCTTTGGTGATCTGTACGAAGAACGGGTTCGCCAGGTCACCTACCGTTACGCCTATCGATTTCAGATCTTTCGCCTGGGCGAACGGTGCTGCGGCCAGCAGCGCGCCTGCACAGAGCGCGGTCACTAAGGGCTTCAATCTCATGCTGTATTCCTCATGTGTAGGGTATTGTTGTTATGCACTTTGATGATGTCGGGTACGGTATTTGTCGATAAGCACCGCAATGATGATCACCGCCCCTTTGATCACCAGCTGCCAGAAGTAAGAGACGCCCATTAAGGTCATGCCATTGTTGAGCGTGGCGATAATTAGCGCCCCCACCAGCGTGCCGGTGATGGTGCCGATGCCGCCGACAAAACTGGTGCCGCCGAGGATCACCGCCGCAATGGCATCCAGTTCGTAACCCATACCTAAGTTGCCGTTGGCGCTGTACAGCCGCGAGGTGCTCATAATCCCGCCAAGCCCTGAAAGCAGGCCGCTCATGCCATAAACAAACAGCAGCACCAGCCAGACCTTAATGCCGGTAAGACGCGCCGCCTGCATATTGCCACCGACGGCGTAGATATGAACGCCAAGCGTGGTGCGACGCAGAATAAACCAGCACAGCACGATCACCGCCAGCGCAATCACCACCAGCCACGGGACCGGCCCGAGATAGTTATTGCCTATCCACTCGAAATTAATGTTGGAGTTGATAACCGTGGTGCCATCAGCCAGCAGATACGCCGCCCCGCGCAGCGCCGTATAGGTGCCAAGCGTGACGATAAACGGCGGCAATCCGGCAAAGGCCACCAGCGCGCCGTTGAACAGCCCCAGCAGCAGGCCGAGCATCAGCGCCGCCGGGATAGACAACATGGCGAACTCCGGGCTAAGGGAGACAACCATTGCCGCCACCGCCGTGGTGCCGAGGATTGAACCTACAGAAAGATCGATCCCACCGGTCAAAATGATGAAGGTCATCCCCGCCGCCAGCACAATGTTGATCGACGCCTGGCGGGTAATATTTAGCAGGTTGCTTTCGGTAAAAAAGTTTGGCGCGATAAAGCCAAATACCGCTACGATCAGGATCAAAATGGGCAAAATGCCGACCGTTTGCATCAGATCGCTCATCAGCATTTTTTTGGCAGAGGTTTTTGCAGAGGTCGTCATGAGGTCACCGCCTGGGAATGGGCGTCGTTGACGCCAGTCGCTAAGGTCATAATGTTTTCCTGGGTGATGTTTTTGCCATTTAGCTCACCGGCAATGCTGCCTTCGCGCATCACATGGACGCGATCGCTCATTCCCACTATCTCCGGCAGTTCGCTGGAGATCATCAGGATCGCCACGCCCTTGCGCGCCATCTCGTTCATGATCCGGTAGATCTCACTTTTTGCGCCAACGTCCACGCCGCGGGTGGGTTCATCGAGCAGTAAAATGCGCGGGCCAATCGCCACCCAGCGGGAGATCAACAGTTTTTGCTGATTGCCGCCGGAAAGCCCGCCCGCGCGTACCTGGGCATGAGGCACGCGAATGTTGAGCAACTTAATGGCGTCATCGGAAATGGTTTGCGCTTTTTTGCGATTGAGCATTCCCCAGCTGGCATCGCGCTCCAGGGTTGCCATAGTGATGTTTTCGACTGCCGCCATTTCAAGGAATAAGCCTTGTTCTTTGCGGTTTTCGGTGAGAAAACCAATGCCAAGATCGATGGCTTCGCGCGGGGAGTGGATCACCACCGGTTCGCCATCGACTTCAATCATTCCGCCTGTCGCTTTCCGCACGCCGAAAATTAACTGCGCCAGTTCGGAACGTCCGGCTCCCACCAGCCCGGCGAGGCCAACAATTTCGCCGGAAAGCACCTGCAGGCAGCTCGGCTGGACTTTGCCGCCGTCGGTCAGGTGGTGAACATTCAGGCGGGCTTTACCGAGCGGGATATCGCGCTCTTTATTGAACAGATCGCTCAGTGGCCTGCCGACCATCATCCGCACCAGCTCCCCGGCATTGAGGTTATCGCGGGTCAGGCTGCCAACGTATTGCCCGTCGCGCAGCACGCTGACGCGATCGGAAAGCTCATACACTTCCGCCATACGGTGGCTGATGTAGATAATCGCCATCCCTTCATCGCGCAGCCGCATAATCAGTTCAAAAAGACGGTGAGTTTCACGGGAGGAGAGGGCAGCGGTGGGTTCGTCCATCACCAGAATGCGGCTGTTGCGATGTAGCGCGCGGGCGATTTCGACCTGCTGTTGTTCGGCAATGGTCAGCGTCATGACCTTATCGCTGGCGTTAAACTGCGCGCCGAGGCGGTCGATCACTCTTTGCGCCTGCACCAGCATCTCTTTTCGCTGCACCAGCCCGCCGTGGGAAAGCTCGCTGCCGAGGAAAATATTTTCTGCCACCGTCAAATTGGGTGCCAGCTGCATCTCCTGATAAATCAGCGTAATACCGGCGCTTAAGGCATCTTTTGGCGTGCGAATGTGAAAGGGCTTGCCGTCTATCAGGATCTCGCCGCTGGTGGCGGTATACGCCCCCGCCAGCACCTTCATCAGCGTGCTTTTTCCCGCGCCGTTTTCCCCCATCAGGGCATGGATCTCGCCAGGGTAGACCGTCAAATCCACCCCTTTGAGCGCATAAAATTTGCCGAAGGCTTTGGCAATATTGCGCATCTCAAGAACCGGCGTGCTGTTCATGGTGGACTCCTGCGAGGTTGTCGATATCAGCACTCCATCACAGGAAAGTAAATGCAAAATGTCAGAAGCCGTTCATATTTGTCATATTGCGATTTTTCTTCACGGAGCGTGATATGGCGCACCCCGGACGTCACTTTTTTGCCAGCGCGCGCGGGCGATTGCTGCTTTTGAATTTGCTGGTGGTGGCGGTGACGTTGATGGTCAGCGGCGTGGCGGTAATGGGCTTTCGTCATGCCAGCCAGATGCAAGAGCTGGTGAAGCAGCAAACTGTAGATGATATGACCGGCAGCCTGAATCTGGCGCGCGACACGGCAAACGTGGCAACGGCGGCAGTGCGATTGTCGCAGGTGGTGGGAGCACTGGAATATAAAGGCGAAGCCGAGCGGTTGCAGGAGACACAGCGGGCATTAAAAAGCTCGCTTGCACAACTGGCGAACGCGCCTTTAGCGCAGCAGGAAGCCGGGCTGGTGACGCGCATCATCACGCGTAGCAACGAACTGCAAACCAGCGTCGGCGGAATGCTGGAACGCGGGCAAAGGCGGCATCTGGAGCGTAACGCGCTGTTAAGTTCGCTGTATCAAAACTTAAGTTATCTGCGGCATCTGCAAAAAGTCACTCACGCGCAAGATAATATTTTGCTTAAAGAGATGAACCGACTGATTGTTGCCGCCATTGCCACCCCCGCGCCGCAGGCGATTATTCATCAACTGGTCGGAGTGATGTCTGCCTTGCCAACTCACAGCGATACGCCATTGGTTAATACGCTACTCGCTGATTTTAATCGTGAACTGCGTAAACTCGCGCCACTTTCGGCGGCTCTGGAGCAAAGCGATCTGGCAATCAGCTGGTATATGTTTCACATCAAAGCGCTGGTGGCGATCCTTAATGGCGACATCAACCGTTACGCCGAACAGGTGGCGACGCTCTCTGGTCAGCGGGTGGAGCAAAGTTACCAGGATTTGCGCTCCGGCGAGAGGCTGATCATGATTTTCGCCCTGTTAGCGGTGGTGATCACCGCGTTTGCAGGTTGGTATATCTATCGCAATCTCGGCTCTAACCTGACGGCGATTTCCCGCGCGATGAGCCGCCTGGCGCACGGCGAAGCGGACGTCACTTTTCCGGCGTTACAGCGGCGCGATGAGTTGGGTGAACTGGCGCGCGCCTTTAACGTTTTTGCCCGCAATACCGCATCACTTGAACGAACGTCACGGCTGTTGAAAGAGAAAACCACGCAGATGGAGATTGCCCAAACCGAGCGGCAGGGGCTGGAAGAGGCGCTATTGCACAGCCAGAAGTTAAAAGCGGTCAGGCAACTGACGGGCGGGCTGGCCCATGATTTTAATAATCTGCTGGCGGTAATTATTGGTAGCCTGGAACTGGTGAACACGAACTCACCCGACGCGCCGCGAATACAGCGGGCGCAGCAAGCCGCCGAACGTGGCGCGCTACTGACCCAGCGATTGTTGGCATTTTCCCGCAAGCAGTCCTTACATCCGCAAGCCGTTGAACTAAAAACACTGCTGGAAGAGTTAAGCGAATTAATGCGCCACTCCTTACCGGCGACGCTGACGATTGAGATTGAAGCGCAGTCTCCGGCGTGGTCCGCGTGGATTGACGTCAGCCAACTGGAAAACGCCATCATCAACCTGGTGATGAACGCCCGCGACGCGATGGAAGGGCAGACGGGAATTATCAAAATTCGTACCTGGAATCAGCGTGTTACCCGCAGCAGTGGGCAGCGTCAGGACATGGTGGCACTGGAGGTCATCGATCATGGCAGCGGTATGTCGCAGGCGGTGAAAAGCCAGGTGTTCGAGCCGTTCTTTACCACCAAACAGACGGGGAGCGGCAGCGGGCTGGGCTTGTCGATGGTCTATGGTTTCGTGCGCCAGTCCGGCGGGCGCGTGGAAATTGAAAGCGCGCCGGGGCAGGGGACAACGGTCAGATTACAGCTTCCCCGCGCGCTGACGGCGGCGAAAAACCTATCGCCAGCGGCGGTAGAACAGACAGCTGTTAATGGCGATAAACTGGTGTTAGTGCTGGAAGATGAAGCCGCGGTGCGCCAGACCATCTGCGAGCAGTTGCACCTGCTGGGCTATTTGACACTGGAAGCGAGCAGCGGCGAACAGGCGCTGGACCTGCTGGCGGCATGAGCGGCGCAGAAGTGGTCAATGCGGCCCGCAAACTTTACCCGCACCTGACGCTGCTACTCATCAGCGGTCAGGATTTACGCCCCAGCCATAACCCCGCGCTGCCGGACGTGGCGCTGCTGCGCAAACCCTTTACCCGCGCGCAGCTGGCGCAGGTGCTGGGGCAAATTGAGGGATGATTTTCAGAATTTATCAAGAGGCTCGAAGCAAACGTGCTGCTATTGTGAGCAATTCTGTTCTGAATTGAAGTGATTTACATATGATCGTGATGCCAACCACCTATAGCCCTATGACGGTTGCTCGTTCTTTTCGCGTGGTGGAAGAGATCGAGCTTTCTGGACGTCTGTTACAGGTAATTTATGACAACCAGACGCCAAGAGCGGCCATCATTGAAGCGGACATTGAAGTTTTTGCAGGCGTGCCGCGTCATCGGGTACTTGCCGCTCTCGATCTGCAGCGTAAAAAAGAGTTCGGCAGCGATATCATTGCCGTTGAACGCTGGTGGGAAGACTCGGATCTGGTACAGGTGGAAGGTATTTGTGTCTCTCCAGGTGAGCGCGATAAGGGTCTGGCAACTCGGCTGTATGAAGCGCTAATCCTGCAATGCGGTATCACGCTAATCAGCGATTTTGATCAATATGATGGCGGGAAGATGCTCTGGCAGAAGATCGCGCGCGAGTCCGATCAGATTTCCGTGTTTGTATTAGACACTGAACAAGGGGCATTTTGGCCCTACGATGGCACGAAAGTGATCTACGATGGCTGCTGCATTCCGGAAGAGCGTATCTGGAGTATTTCACCGGATCAAAAATGTCATGGCATTGTATTGGTGGCGGAAAATAAACAGCGAGCTAACCAGCTAATGGAAGAGTCTGCGCCTTACCGAATTTGAGATTACTCCGCTACTCCGGTCATTCACACTCAACTAACGTTAAGCCAGTCCATCGCAGAGACTGGCTTATGAAACCTTACTCCACGCTTTTTCTTTTCACCCTGCTCACGCTGTCCACCGTTCCGGCCCAGGCCGATATTATCGACGATACTATTGGTAATATTCAGCAGGCGATTAATGACGCTTATAACTCTGACCGTGGGCGAGACTATGAAGATTCGCGCGACGACGGCTGGCAGCGTGAAGTGAGCGACGATCGGCGCAGACAATATGACGACCGCCGCTGCCAGTTTGAAGATCGCCGCAGGCAGCTGGACGATCGCCAGCGCCAGCTTGATCAGGAGCGTCGGCAGCTAGAAGATGAAGAGCGGAGAATGGAAGATGAGTATGGGCGATGAGGTTGGGTATGGAGCAGGCATCGCCCCTCACCCCAATGGGGAGAGGGAGAAAACCAGCGCAATATTCAATATCGAGCACAATCACTCCCCTCGCCCCTCTGGGGAGAGGGTTAGGGTGAGGGGACCAGCGCGCACATTCCCTCTCATCACGCCACCCCAATCTCCATCCCATCAAACCCCGCCTCAAACCCCGACGGCAGTGCGTTTTCTATCAGCCACGCATCAAACTGGTGGCTGATATGGGTCAGAATCACCCGTGGCGAGCGGATAACCTGATTCAGCGCAAGCACGGTATTTAAATCACAGTGATTACGCGGCGCATCCGCGCGCGGCGGGTGGCTGCAATCAATCACCATTACCTGTGGCTGATTATTGCGTAAAAATTTCAGCGTTTTTTCCGGCAGGCCAGCGGTGTCAGATAGCCACGCCACCCGGCTATGTGCCGTTTCCAGCAGATAACCGAAGGTCAGTTTTGAGTGGTTAAGCGGCAGCGGCGTGACCTGCAACCCCTGCAAATCAAACACCACAAACGGTTCCACTGTGTGGCTGAAATCAAGCAGGCCCGGATGTTTAAACAGATCGTCGCAACCCTGGTCATCCGGCGGGCCGTAGATCGGGATCGGATCGCCCACGCCCCAGCGCAGCGGAAACAGCCCCTGGGCGTGATCCATATGATAATGCGTCAGCAAAAACTGCTGGAACGATCCGGGCGACCAGCGATCGGCGAGATCGTGCAGCCCGGCGTCGATCAGGGTGATTGCGTCGTTAAACTTCACTACGCCGCTGCATGGCTGGCGGCGATACTGCGGTGAGCGCTGCGCTCGGTCGCAGGCCGCGCACTCGCAGCCCCATGCCGGAACGCCCTGTGCGCCGCCAGTGCCGGTGAGCGTGAGGGTCAGGCTCATGTTACAGCACCTTGGTGAAGCGGAAGTGACTCTGCTCGTAGCCTTCTCGCAGATAGAAACGGTGCGCGTCGTGGCGTTTCACGTTGGTCGAAAGCGCGGTCATTTCGGCCCCGGCCTGGCGGGCTTCTTCTTCTGCCCATGCCAGTAATTTACTGCCGACGTTCAGACCGCGCGCCTGCGGCATCACCACCAGTTCCTGAATTTCGCCGATCCAGTTGACATGATGCAGATGAAACTGCAAATGCAGGCCGATCATGCTGACAACTTCGCCATCCAGCAGCGCCAGATGGTAGCGCATGTTTGGGTCGCGCAGGTTGGCGTTAAAGCCCACGCGAAACGCATGGTGGTCAAACTCCGCCTGTTTTAGCTCACAAATCAGCGCGTAAACTGCGTCGGTGTCGTACTGCGTAGCCGGGCGAAGCTCACAAGCAGGCATGGTGTTTCTCCTTCTGATGAATCAGCGTCAGCAGCTTGTCGACCGACTGGCGCAGGCTGCCGTCATTATTGAGCGTAAGACAATCCTGAGGAGTATAGCGGGCAGCGCGTGCTAGTCGGGCGTTAATTTCACTGGCATTTTCACGACCACGGTTTTCGAGGCGCTGGCGCAGGATCTCCGGCGAAACCAGTAAGCAAATGGGCAGCAGCGCCGATTGATAGCGCGCCAGCGCCTGCGGCAGATGGGCGCGTGAGCCGTTGACCAGCACGTCGAATCCGGCGTGCAGCCAGAGATCAATCTCAACGCCGACGCCATAATACAGACTGTTAGCGTGCCAGCTTAAGGCCAACAGATTTTGCCCCGCGCGGGTAAAAAACTCCTGCTCGCTCAGGGCGATATGGTTTTCACTTCCGGCGCTGGCGTCGCGCGTAATGTAGCGATGCGCCACCAGTAACTGAGTTTGTTCCCGCAGGCGGATTTCCGCCAGCAGGCTGTCTTTCCCGGAGCCGGACGGCCCCATTAACCAAATCAGTTTTCCCATCATCAGAACACCCTTTTACCCTGACGCCAGACGTGGTCGATATGAATATGATTGTCCTTGCGATGTGCCAGCACCAGGTCCGCGCGTTTGCCCTCGCCAATCACCCCGCGATCCTGAAGATTAAGCGCCTGCGCCGGATTTTGGGTCACTAACTTCACCGCCTGCGGCAGCGTAAAGCGGTTGCTCTGGTCATCGGCGACGCGAAATGCCGCATCCAGCAGGCTGGTGGGGTAGTAGTCGGAAGAGAGGATATCCAGCAGGCCAAGCTGCGCCAGTTCACTGGCCGCCACGTTGCCGGAGTGCGAACCGCTGCGCACGATATTCGGCGCGCCCATCAGTACGTTCATGCCATGCTTGCGCGAGGCTTCCGCCGCTTCAAACGTGGTGGGAAATTCGGCGATCACGCTGCCAAGCAGGTGGGATTCGGCAACGTGGGCGTGGGTGGCGTCATCATGGCTAGCGAGCGCAATTTGTCGCGCGCGGCACAGGGCGGCGATGGATTCGCGATTCGGCTGCGACCAGCGTGCGGCAAGCGCCAGTTGCTCTTCTTCGTACTGCTGCATCTGCGCATCGGTGAGCGAGTATTTGCCCTGATAATATTCGCGATACTTCTCGCGGTTGGCGAACTGGCGCTGGCCCGGCGAGTGGTCCATCAGCGACACCAGCGTCACCGGCTCGCGCTGCACCAGTTTTTCAAACAGCGGCAGCGTGGTGTGATGCGGCAGTTCGCAGCGCAGGAGCAGACGGTGCTCGGCGCGGTTGACGCCGCGTTTCTGCGTCTCTTCGATGGCGTTGATCATCTTCTCCAGATTCTCCAACCGATCGCCGCCGTCGCGCACATCACCAATCGCCACGGCGTCCAGTACGGTGGTGATGCCGCTTGCCACCATCAGCGCGTCGTGGCTGCTCATCGCCGAATGGGCGGGCCAGTCGACTTTCGGGCGCGGGGTGAAGAATTTATCCAGATTATCGGTATGCAGCTCAATCAGCCCCGGCAGCAGCCAGCCGCCTTCGCCGTCCATCGCCTCCGGCAGGCGGCTCTGGCTTTCGGCAAAGGCGCGGATTTCGCCGTCCTGCACCTCCAGTGAACCGTGTACCACTTCGTTTTCCAGCACCAATTTGACGTTATTGATAATCATGAAGAGGCTTCCATTGGGTGCAGGCGGTCGGCAACGTCATTACGTACGGCTTCGTCATGGAAGATGCCGACAATGGCTGCGCCACGAGCTTTGGCTTCGCGGATCAGTTCCACCACCGCGGCGCTGTTTTTGGCGTCCAGCGAGGCGGTAGGTTCGTCGAGCAGCAGAATCGGGTAGTCGACGATAAAGCCGCGGGCGATGTTGACGCGCTGCTGTTCGCCGCCGGAGAAGGTTGATGGCGCCAGGTGCCACAGGCGTTCCGGCACGTTCAGGCGGGTGAGCAGACGCGCGGCTTTAGCGGCGCAGGCTTCACGCGGTACGCCGGTATCGAGCAGCGGCTGCATCACCACTTCCAGTGCTGAAATACGCGGGATGACGCGCAGAAACTGGCTCACCCAGCCGACGGTGGTTTTGCGGATCTCCACCACTTTGCGCGCTGGCGCGGTGACCAGGTCTACCCACTCGTCACCGTGTTTGATCTGGATTTGCCCTTCATCGGGCAGATAGTTGGCGTACAGCGAGCGCAGCAGGGTTGATTTGCCGCTGCCGGAGTGGCCGTGGAGCACCACGCATTCGCCCGCGTTGACGGTGAGCGAGGCGCGGTTGAGGACGGGCAGGCGCACGCCGTTTTGCTGGTGCAGGATGAAGGTTTTACTGACGTTTTGTACGTTAATCATTTTTCGCCTCGTGGTTCGGGTGTCGGATGCGACGCTGATGCGTCTTATCCGACCTACGGGGAGCGCATTTGTAGGCCAGATAAGGCGTTTACGCCGCATCCGGCACCGGCTCAATTCTGCAAAACCGATGACACCAGCAGCTGGGTATACGGATGGTGCGGGTCGTCGAGCACGCGGTCGGTTAACCCACTCTCCACTACTTGCCCCTGCTTCATCACCAGCAAACGGTCCGCTAGCAGGCGGGCGACGCCTAAATCATGGGTGACAATCACCACCGCCAGGTTCAGCTCCACCACCAGGCCGCGCAGTAGATCGAGCAGGCGTGCCTGCACCGACACATCCAGCCCACCGGTTGGCTCGTCCATAAACACCAGCTTCGGATGCGTCACCAGGTTGCGGGCAATCTGCAAACGTTGCTGCATGCCGCCGGAAAAGGTGGTCGGCAGGTCGTCGATCCGGTTGGCGGGAATCTCCACCTCTTCCAGCCACTTCTGCGCGGTGGCGCGGATGTCGCCGTAATGACGGGCCCCGGTCGCCATCAGCCGCTCGCCGATATTGCCGCCTGCCGAGACCTGGCGACGCAGGCCGTCGAGTGGATGCTGATGCACCACGCCCCATTCGGTGCGCAGCAGGCGACGGCGGTCGGCCTCGCTCATCGCATACAACGAACGATTCTCGTAGCGAATCTCCCCCTGCTGCGGCGTCAGGCGCGCGGAGATTGATTTCAGCAGCGTGGTCTTCCCGGAGCCGGATTCCCCGACGATGCCCAGCACTTCCCCCGGCCATAAATCAAAAGAGACATCGCTAAAGCCTTTGCCCGGCGCGTAAAGGTGGGTCAGGTTATTGACGGAAAGTAACGGTTGATTCATTGGTTTTTTGCCTCGCTCTGTTGGCGGCAATAATCGGTATCGGAGCAGACAAACATGCGGTTTCCGGCGTCATCCAGCACCACTTCGTCGAGATAGCTGTGGGTCGATCCGCAGATGGCGCATGGCTCATCCCACTGCTGAACGGTGAACGGGTGATCGTCGAAATCGAGACTTTCCACGCGGGTAAACGGCGGCACCGCATAGATGCGCTTCTCGCGCCCTGCGCCGAACAGCTGCAGGGCGGGCATCATGTCCATTTTCGGGTTATCGAATTTCGGGATCGGCGACGGGTCCATCACGTAGCGCCCGTTCACCTTCACCGGATAAGCATAGGTGGTGGCGATATGACCGAAGCGGGCGATATCTTCATACAGTTTCACCTGCATCACGCCGTACTCCTCCAGCGCGTGCATAGTGCGGGTTTCCGTTTCGCGCGGCTCGATAAAGCGCAGCGGTTCGGGGATCGGCACCTGGAAAATAACTATCTGATCTTCGGTCAGCGGCGTTTCGGGGATGCGATGGCGCGTCTGGATAAGCGTCGCATCGTCCGTACGTTCAGTGGTGTTCACCCCGGTCACGCGCTTGAAGAAGTTGCGAATCGACACGGCGTTAGTGGTGTCGTCTGCGCCCTGGTCAATCACCTTCAACACGTCGCTTTCGCCAATCACGCTGGCGGTGAGCTGAATGCCGCCGGTTCCCCAGCCGTAGGGCATCGGCATCTCGCGCCCGCCAAACGGCACCTGATAACCGGGGATAGCCACCGCTTTTAAGATGGCGCGGCGGATCATGCGTTTGGTCTGCTCGTCGAGGTAGGCAAAGTTGTAGCCGCTCAGATTAGCCATGGTTCTGCTCCTGTTGCAGACGTTTGAGTAGCTCCAGTTCGGCTTGGAAATCGACGTAGTGGGGGAGTTTGAGGTGCGAGACAAAGCCTGCGGCTTCGACGTTGTCGGCATGCGCCAGCACGAACTCTTCATCCTGCGCCGGGCCTGTCGCGTGCTCGCCGTATTCCGGGGCTTGCAACGCACGGTCAACCAGCGCCATTGCCATCGCTTTGCGCTCGCTCATGCCGAATACCAGCCCGTAGCCGCGCGTGAAGTGCGGCGGCTCATCCGGCGGGTCGATAAAACCGTTGACCATTTCACACTCGGTCATCAGCAGTTCGCCGACGTTTACCGCAAATCCCAGCTCTTCCGGCACAATCGACACGTCGATGTAACCACTGCGGATCTCGCCCGCGAACGGGTGATTGCGTCCGTAACCACGCTGGGTGGAGTAGGCCAGCGCCAGCAAATAGCCTTCGTCCCCGCGCATTAATTGTTGCAGGCGGGAGGAGCGTGAGCAGGGGTAAACCGGCGGCGTGCGGGTGATGTCATCCGGCTGTGCGCCGCTATCTTCTTCAAACTTCGCCAGCCCCTGACGCGCCAGCAGGCTGAAAACGTGCGGCGACGGCTGTTGTTCGCTGTCGGCGGTGGTCAGCGTCGGCGCTTCACCGTTTGCCAGCAGGGTGAAATCGAGCAGGCGATGGGTGTAGTCGTAGGTTGGGCCAAGCAGCTGGCCGCCGGGAATGTCTTTATAAACCGCCGAAATACGCCGTTCGAGACGCATCTCGGTGGTGTCGAGCGGCTCGCTTACCGCCAGTTTCGCCAGCGTGGTGCGGTAGGCGCGCAGCAGGAAAATTGCTTCAACGTTATCGCCGCTGGCCTGTTTCAGCGCCAGCGCCGCCAGTTCGCGGTCGGCAACGCCGCCTTCGGTCATCACGCGATCCACCGCGAGATTAAGCTGCTGTTCAATTTGGGCGACGCTCAGTTCGGGCAAATCGGTATCGCCCCGGCGTCGGCTCTCTTGCAGGGCGTGGGCGGCGTCGATCGCCTTTTCGCCCCCTTTCACGGCAACGTACATCAGCACACCTCCACATGAGTGGTTCGCGGAATAGCCAGCAGGCGTTCGCCGCAGGTCAGGATCAGGTCGATGCCGAGCGGGAACGGGTGCGGGCGCTCGGTGAGTTCGTGCAGAATGCACTCCGGCAGCTGCGGAGCGATCATTCGTTCTTCGGCAATACCCGCGCCGGTGAGACGCAACATGCGCCCGCCGCTCAGGCTGGCGACCTGTAAAATCAGCGTCGCGCCCGCTTCCGGCGCAACGGCGGTGCCGGTGGAAAGGGCGTTGAGCTGTTTGCTGGAAATTCCGTCATCCGTCACCGCGAAGGTCGCCTGTTCCGGCTGGCTGACCAGCGGCGCGTTGGTATGAAAACGCAGGCTCTGATTGACGATATCGTTACTCAATGGCGCGGCAAGCCACACCGGCGTGTCGTTATCAGCCAGCGTCAGCAGCACGCTGGTGGTGGCGATATTCAGCGGCTGCCAGCCGCGCTTGAGCTGATGCAGGGCGACAATCACGCCCGGCTCGCTTATGGCCTTTAACAGGCGACGAAAACTGTGCTGGGCATCCTGCACGGGAAGCATAAAAGCGGTTTCCAGGGTCATGCGTTGTCTCCGCGAATCATCGTAAAGAAGTCGACCCGGCTGGCGTTCACTTCGGCCTGGCGTGCGGCAATGCGTGCCATACGGTCAGCGTCCAGCGGGGCAATAAGGGTTTCTGATAAGTTTTGAAAGTGGCGAGATTGCTGCATCAGCGCATCAATCAGCGCGCAGCGTTCGGTGTGCTGTTTATCACGCCCCAGCACCCAGCTGTAGCCGAGGGTGCCGTCAGTCAGGCGTACGGCGGCGCGGGTCAGCGTGGCGTCGCCGGCAAAAAAGCGTTCGCCGGTGCCGCCCATTCGCGCCTGAATCTGTACCAGGCCGGTTTCGGCGGTGCGGATCACTTCATAGTCGGCGGTGATGTTCAGCGCGTTCAGGCGGGCTGCCAGTTCAGCCGGTTGGCTGTGCGCCAGTACGGACATCCAGTGCTGGCGGGTCGCGGTATCTGCGTGCATTCAGTGCTCCATAGTGAATTCAATCATGTCGGCGCGCGTCAGGCTGACGGAGTACTCCGCCGGGCTGCTTTCACCGTCACGGTGGTTAAGGGTGCGCACGCACAGCAGCGGCGACATATTCGGGATTTCAAGGCGCTGGCACTCTTTGGCCTGGGCGCGGCGGGCGCTGATCCGCGTCTGGCTGCGGCGCAGCGCAATTCCGGTTTGCTCGCGCAGAAAATCGTGCAGCGAACCGCTGTCGAAGCGTTGCAGCGTCGGCCAAAGGGTGAGGTCCGCAAAGTAGTGGTCGATTAAACAGAGCGCGACGCCGTTGACCCGGCGCAGGGTGCGCAAATGGATAACGTTCTCGCCCTCGGTAATCCCCAGCGCGTCAGCAACGTGACCGGACGCGGGGCGCAATACCGACAGCAGTTTTTCGCTGGTGGGATGGCTGCCCTGGTCCAGCAGGTTCTGGCTAAAACGCGCCTGGGCGTTGAGCGGGTAATCGAACGGGCGCATCAGCACCAGCACGCCGACGCCCTGACGGCGCTGTACCCAGCCTTTTTCCACCAGTTGGTCGATGGCGCGGCGCAGGGTGTGGCGGTTCACCTCAAAGCGCGCCGCCAGTTGCTGCTCGGCGGGAAGATAGTCGCCGCAGCGGTAGTGTTGACGAAGCTCCTGCTCAAGTTTTGCGGCTATCTCCTGATAGCGTGTTGGGTAGCTGGTCGGATGTGTAGACAAGTGCATAGATATCAATGCCTCGCTTATCAGATAAAGTGCTTACGCAACCGTTGAGAGAGGAAATCCAGCAGGCTGACCGTGACGATGATAAGCACCATCAGGGCGCAGGTTTGCTGGAACTGGAAACCGCGAATCGCT
Source organism: Shigella sp. SIG3 (assembly GCF_053555855.1). Lineage (NCBI taxonomy): Bacteria > Pseudomonadati > Pseudomonadota > Gammaproteobacteria > Enterobacterales > Enterobacteriaceae > Shigella > Shigella sp. SIG3. The sequence goes on along the minus strand of NZ_JBQZXE010000023.1, from coordinate 17,489 downwards.
TCCCACAGGGTGACGCCGATCCCGCCCGCGCCGACCATGCCGACGACGGTCGCCGAGCGGACGTTGGATTCGAAGCGATAGAGGGAGTAGGAGATCAGCAGCGGCATCACCTGCGGCAGCACGCCGTAAAGGATCTCTTCGAGTTTGTTGGCGCCGGTGGCGCGAATGCCTTCCACCGGGCCGGGTTCGATCGCTTCCTCCGCTTCGGAAAGCAGCTTGGAGAGCACGCCGGTGGTGTGGATAAACAGCGCCAGCACGCCAGCGAACGGGCCGAGGCCGACGGCGACCACGAACAGCATGGCGAAGACCATTTCGTTAATGGCGCGGCAGGCGTCCATCAGGCGGCGAACGGGCTGGTAAACCCACCACGGCACCAAGTTTTCGGCGCTCATCAGACCGAAGGGGATGGAGAGAACCACTGCCAGCGCGGTGCCCCAGACGGCGATTTGCAGCGTGACGGCCATTTCGGTGAGGTAATCCTGCCACTGGCTGAAATCGGGTGGGAAGAAGTCGGCAGCGAAGGTTGCCATGTTGCCGCCGTCTTTAATCAGCGTAAGCGGGGCCATTTCCGCGCCCTGCCACGAGACGACCAGCACGGCGAGAACAACGGCCCAGCTCAGAAGCGAGAACCAGCTACGCTTGGGTGGGGCGATGGTGATGGTTTGCATGTTTGGCTCCGGTCTGTAGGCCGGATAAGGTGCTTGCACCGCATCCGGCATCAACGCCTGCACATTGTCGGATGCGACGCCGGGGCGTCTTATCCGACCTACGATTTACTGCACCGCTTTACTCACCGAACTCATCGCGCTTAACGCGTTGTTCAGGCGGTCCAGGTCATCCAGCTGCGCCTGAATCTCGGTGGTTTTCGCCAGCTTGTCCTGCTCATTCAGCCCTTTATTGCCTTTCACGCTTTGTATCTCTTTAAACAGTGCGAGCTGGCGAATCGGCACCAGTTGCAGGTCGCTGGAAGCGCGGAACGGCGCCCAGCCTAGGCGTTCCAGCACCGCTTTCTCTTCCGGCGTTTTTCCGTAGTTCATAAAGAAGTCGTAGATCTTGTCTTTGGTAGTTTCGGACAGATTCTTGCGCCAGACGATCGGATCGCCTAGGATCAGCGGCGATTTCCAGATCACCTTCAGCTCTTTAAGCTTCTCCGGCGCGGAGGTTTTCAGCTTGTCGAGGTTTTCGGTGTTGTTGGTGGCAACATCCACCTGCTTGTTGGCGACGGCCAGCGCGTTGGTTTCATGCCCGGCGTTGACGGTGCGCTTGAAGTCGCTGGCGGAGATATTGTTTTTAGCGAAGACGTAGTAACCGGGGACGAGGAAGCCAGAGGTGGAGTTAGGATCGCCATTGCCGAAGGTGAGATCTTTCCGCTTCGCCAGCAGATCGTTCAGGTTGTTGATCGGGCTGTCTTTGTTGACGATCAACACGCTCCAGTAACCCGACGATCCATCCGCCGCGACCGTCTGGGCGAAGACCTGGCCATTGGCGCGATCCACCGCTTCCATCGCCGACAGGTTGCCGTACCAGGCAATATCCACTTTATTGAAGCGCATCCCCTGGATAATGCCCGCGTAGTCCGGGGCAAAGAAGGCGTTGACCTTCACGCCCAGTTTCTTCTCCATATCCTGTAAAAACGGCGTCCATTGCGGTTTCAGGTTTTGCTGTGATTCCGTTGAAATAATGCCGAAATTCAGCGCCTTTTCCTGCTCTTCGGCGTGTGCCGGGGTTAACAGGGTGCTGAGGCTGAACATGCTGGTGAAGGCCAGCGAGGCAATTATCTTAGCGTTCATTCGTTTTCCTCAATGATGGGGATATCAGGCAGCTTTCGCGTTCTCTTCGATGCGGTTAATGCTGCGGTAGAGATGGTCAAAACGTTCGTTATCAAACAGTTGGCTGCTGCCGTCGTAGAAGACGTGCCCCTGACGCAGGGCGACGATGCGTTCGCAGTAGCGCAGGGCGTAATCCACCTGATGCAGCGTGACGACCACGGTGATGCCGTCGTTCTGGTTGATGTCGCGCAGGGTGTCCATCACGATGCGCGCTGATTCCGGGTCCAGCGAGGCGATGGGTTCATCGGCCAGAATCACTTTCGCCTGCTGCATCAGCGCACGGGCAATCGCCACACGTTGCTGCTGGCCGCCGGAGAGGGTGGAAACGCGCTGATGGGCAAAATGCACCATGCCAACGCGGGTCAGCGCCTGTAACGCGCGCTGTTTCTGCTCGCCGGTGAACCAGCTAAAACAGGTGCGCCAGAACGGCGTGCTGCCGAGCGCGCCAATCAGCACGTTCTCCAGTACGCTCAGGCGGTTCACCAGGTTGAATTGTTGAAAGATGTAGCCGGTGTTGGCGCGGCTTTTGCGGATATCGCGGGCCAGGCGGCCTTCGCGCTGGACAGTGCGGCCCAGTAGCTCGATATGGCTACCGGCGGATTTATCGCCGGTAATCAAACCGCTTAAATGACGTAAAAGGGTGGATTTGCCGGAACCCGACGGCCCAAGCAGAGCCACCATTTCACTGTGATGAATGTTCAGATCAACCGCATGCAGCGCTTGATGCTGATTGAAGGTTTTGGCGAGCTTCTCGACACGGATAATCGTTTGCATGATGCAGCCTCCCTAAAAAAGTGGCTCCATCGTGGCGGATTATTGTGACGATTTGGTTAATTAAAAGTGACTAACAGATGAAGAGTTAACGGGAATTCGATGACAGTGCGGGAGGGCGGGCCTCCCGGCGGGTTATTGCGTTGGTTGTTGTTTGACGACATTAATCATCCACGGTACGCCAAATTTATCGGTGACTTTGCCAAAGCCATGCGCCCAGAAAGTTTCCTGCCAGGCCATTTCGATTTTTCCGTTAGCGGCAAGGTTATCAAACCAGCGTTTTCCTTCTTCGACCTGTTGCGAATCGAGCACCAGCGTAAAGCCGGAGTAGCTGGCTTTTCCTGACGGTATAGCATCGCTCATCATGATGTCGCTTCCGGCAATGCGCACGTTGGCATGAGCGATGGCGGTATCGGGAAATTGCATTCCGGAAGGGCAGTTCTCGGCGCTGTCCTGCGCTGATTTCGGCATTTCGCCGAAGCTGATTTTATAGAGCAGTTCCGCGCCCAACGTACGTTGATAATAGGCAATCGCGTCGGAACAGTTACCGGCAAAAGAGAGGTAGGGACTTAACGGCATGATGGTGACCTCAGTTAAGAGAAGCCAGTTAAGTGTAGTTCGAAATTTATACAGATGAGAGGCTGCCTGATAAGACGCGCAAGCGTCGCATCAGGCAGTCGGCATCGTTGCCGGATGCGGCGCGAGCGCCTTATTCGGCTTACCGATCACAATACAATCAGTTCTTTTTCACAAACTCAGATTTCAGTTTCATCGGACCAAAACCGTCGATTTTGCAATCGATGTTATGGTCGCCTTCAACCAGGCGGATGTTTTTCACTTTGGTGCCAATTTTCAGCATCGAAGAGCTACCTTTCACCTTCAGATCTTTAATGATGGTAACGCTGTCGCCGTCAGCCAGCAGATTGCCGTTAGCATCTTTAACGATCAGCTCGTCGCTTTCCTGTGCAGGTTCTGCGTCGTTCCATTCGTAGGCACATTCCGGGCAGATGTACATGCCGTTATCTTCGTAAGTGTATTCGGAGTTGCATTTTGGGCAGTGTGGTAATGACATGTGGATTTCCTCAAAAGTCAGCAGGGCAAAAGCGCCAAAAAACGGCAGATTGCCGAAAAAGGCCGCAATTATACACAAAATCCCTGAGTTTGTCGGGGGTACTGCTGATTTTAGACGACGATCGTTTTCATTTGAAAGGAAACGCAAAAAGAAAATAATCTTTTTGCCTCTATTTATTATTTAAGATAATGTTAATGCTCTACTTGTTCTTTTTTTTATTTACATGATATTTTTATCTTTCTGACGTTTTAAACGCATCAGAAGACGTTATTTATTCTGATAAAAAACAACACACTAAATATAAAATTATTTCTTGCAGTAATTATAAAAGCCGAAAACAGAACTCAAAAACAATCTGGCTAAATAAAAGTAACAAAATTTGCTTTAAGGAAGAATTTTCTATGTACACACAGACCCTGTATGAGTTAAGTCAGGAGGCTGAACGCCTGTTACAGCTTTCTCGCCAACAGTTGCAGTTACTGGAAAAAATGCCTCTCTCTGTACCCGGAGACGACGCGCCACAACTGGCTTTACCCTGGAGTCAGCCTAATATCGCCGAACGTCACGCGATGCTGAATAATGAGTTGCGTAAAATTTCCCGACTGGAAATGGTGCTGGCAATTGTCGGTACCATGAAAGCAGGGAAATCAACCACCATTAATGCCATTGTTGGTACGGAGGTTCTGCCTAATCGTAATCGCCCAATGACTGCGCTGCCGACGCTTATTCGCCATACGCCCGGGCAAAAGGAACCGGTACTGCATTTTTCACATGTCGCGCCAATCGATTGTTTAATTCAACAATTACAACAGCGCCTGCGTGATTGCGATATTAAGCATCTGACCGATGTGCTGGAAATAGATAAAGATATGCGTGCGCTTATGCAGCGGATCGAAAATGGCGTCGCTTTCGAAAAATATTATCTGGGTGCCCAGCCTATTTTTCATTGTCTGAAAAGTTTGAATGATTTAGTGCGACTGGCGAAGGCGCTGGACGTCGATTTTCCTTTTTCTGCTTACGCCGCCATTGAGCATATTCCCGTGATTGAAGTGGAGTTTGTCCATCTGGCGGGGCTGGAAAGTTATCCCGGTCAGTTGACGTTACTGGATACCCCCGGGCCAAATGAAGCCGGGCAACCGCATCTGCAAAAAATGCTTAACCAGCAGCTGGCACGCGCCTCGGCGGTACTGGCGGTGCTGGATTATACGCAACTGAAATCGATCTCCGATGAAGAGGTCCGTGAGGCGATTTTGGCGGTGGGGCAATCGGTGCCGCTGTATGTGCTGGTCAATAAGTTCGATCAACAGGATCGTAACAGTGACGACGCCGACCAGGTGCGGGCACTGATTTCCGGGACGCTGATGAAAGGCTGTATTACGCCACAGCAGATATTCCCGGTGTCGTCGATGTGGGGCTACCTGGCGAATCGGGCGCGCTATGAGTTAGCCAACAACGGTAAGTTACCAGCGCCAGAGCAACAACGCTGGGTGGAAGATTTTGCCCATGCCGCGCTCGGCAGGCGCTGGCGTCATGCCGATCTGGCGGACCTCGAACATATTCGTCATGCTGCCGATCAGTTGTGGGAAGATTCGCTGTTCGCCCAGCCAATTCAGGCGTTGCTTCATGCCGCTTACGCTAACGCCTCATTGTATGCTCTGCGATCTGCTGCGCATAAACTGTTGAATTACGCGCAGCAGGCGCGGGAATACCTGGATTTTCGTGCGCACGGGTTAAACGTCGCTTGTGAACAATTGCGGCAAAATATCCATCAGGTCGAAGAAAGTTTGCAGCTATTGCAACTCAATCAGGCGCAGGTGAGCGGCGAGATTAAACATGAAATCGAGCTGGCCCTGACCTCCGCCAACCACTTTCTGCGTCAACAGCAAGATGCGGTGAATGCGCAGTTAGCCGCCTTGTTTCAGGATGATTCGGAGCCGTTAAGCGAGATTCGTACCCGCTGTGAGACACTGTTACAGACGGCGCAGAACACCATCAGTCGCGACTTTACGCTGCGTTTTGCCGAGCTGGAATCCACCCTTTGCCGGGTGTTAACCGATGTTATTCGCCCCATTGAGCAACAAGTCAAAATGGAATTGAGCGAGTCAGGGTTTCGTCCTGGGTTTCATTTTCCTGTTTTTCACGGCGTAGTTCCCCACTTCAACACTCGCCAGCTGTTCAGTGAAGTCATTTCGCGCCAGGAAGCAACGGACGAGCAGAGCACGCGTTTAGGCGTTGTGCGTGAGACTTTTTCGCGCTGGTTGAATCAGCCCGACTGGGGACGGGGAAATGAGAAATCCCCGACAGAAACGGTTGATTACAGTGTGTTGCAACGAGCATTAAGCGCAGAAGTCGATCTCTATTGCCAACAAATGGCTAAAGTTCTGGCAGAGCAGGTCGATGAATCTGTTACGGCAGGCATGAATACTTTTTTCGCTGAGTTCGCTTCATGTTTGACAGAATTACAGACGCGTTTACGCGAAAGTCTGGCTCTGCGTCAACAAAATGAATCGGTGGTCAGGCTGATGCAGCAGCAATTGCAGCAGACTGTGATGACTCACAGCTGGATTTACACCGACGCTCAGCTGTTACGCGATGATATTCAAACACTTTTCACGGCAGAACGATATTGACCAAGACGTTACTGGACGGCCCCGGTCGCGTGCTGGAGTCGGTTCATCCGCGCTTTTTAGTGGATCTGGCGCAGGGCGATGATGCCCGCCATCCTCAAGCCCATCAGCAGCAGTTTCGTGAACGACTGATGCAGGAACTTCTTTCGCGTGTGCAGCTTCAGACATGGACGAACAGCGGCATGTTAAATGCGCCGCTTAGTCTGCGACTGACAATGGTGGAAAAACTGGCGTCGATGCTGGATCCCGGTCATCTGGCGCTGACGCAGATCGCGCAGCATCTGGCGCTGCTGCAAAAAATGGATCACCGCCAGCACTCTGCTTTCCCGGAGCTCCCCCAGCAAATTGCCGCCTTGTATGAGTGGTTTTCAGCCCGTTGTCGCTGGAAGGAAAAGGCGTTAACGCAACGAGGCCTACTGGTGCAGGCAGGTGATCAGAGCGAGCAAATTTTTACCCGCTGGCGTGCTGGGGCGTATAACGCCTGGTCGTTGCCTGGGCGCTGTTTTATCGTTCTGGAGGAGTTGCGCTGGGGTGCATTTGGCGATGCCTGCCGTCTGGGAAGCCCGCAAGCGGTGGTGTTGTTGCTGGGTGATTTGCGCGAGAAAGCGACACAACATCTGGCAGAGAGTATCAATGCGGCACCGACCACGCGTCACTATTACCATCAGTGGTTTGCCTCTTCGACCGTTCCGACGGGCGGGGATCATGCTGATTTTTTAAGTTGGCTGGGAAAGTGGACCACGGCAGATAAACAACCCGTTTGCTGGTCAGTGACCCAACGCTGGCAAACTGTCGCGCTGGGGATGCCACGACTCTGTTCAGCGCAGCGTTTGGTGGGGGCAATGGTCGAGGAAATCTTCTCTGTAAATTTGGCGTAAATAATCAGTTACATCAATGAGTCCTAAACGAAATCCATGTGTGAAGTTGATCACAAATTTAAACACTGGTAGGGTAAAAAGGTCATTAACTGCCCAATTCAGGCGTCAACTGGTTTGATTGTACATTCCTTAACCGGAGGGTGTAAGCAAACCCGCTACGCTTGTTACAGAGATTGCATCCTGCAATTCCCGCTCCCCTTTTGCGGCCGTCGCGCTGATTTTTCTGGCGTTTGCGGAAATGGGTCAACTCTGCGAGGAAAGCTATGCTGAAAAGGAAAAAAGTAAAACCGATTACCCTTCGTGATGTCACCATTATTGATGACGGTAAACTGCGTAAAGCCATTACCGCAGCATCACTGGGTAATGCAATGGAATGGTTTGATTTTGGTGTTTATGGTTTTGTTGCTTACGCATTAGGTAAAGTTTTTTTCCCGGGGGCTGACCCCAGCGTGCAGATGGTTGCTGCACTTGCCACTTTCTCCGTTCCCTTTCTGATTCGACCGCTTGGCGGACTCTTCTTTGGTATGTTGGGCGATAAATATGGTCGCCAGAAGATCCTCGCTATCACTATTGTGATTATGTCGATCAGTACGTTCTGTATTGGCTTAATACCGTCCTACGACACGATTGGTATTTGGGCACCGATTCTGCTGTTGATCTGTAAGATGGCACAAGGTTTCTCGGTCGGTGGTGAATATACCGGGGCGTCGATATTTGTTGCGGAATACTCCCCCGACCGTAAACGTGGCTTTATGGGCAGCTGGCTGGACTTCGGTTCTATTGCCGGGTTTGTGCTGGGTGCGGGCGTGGTGGTGTTAATTTCGACCATTGTCGGCGAAGCGAACTTCCTCGACTGGGGCTGGCGTATTCCGTTCTTTATTGCTCTGCCGTTAGGGATTATCGGGCTTTACCTGCGCCATGCGCTGGAAGAAACTCCGGCGTTCCAGCAGCATGTTGATAAACTGGAACAGGGCGACCGCGAAGGTTTGCAGGATGGCCCGAAAGTCTCGTTTAAAGAGATTGCCACTAAATACTGGCGCAGCCTGTTGACATGTATTGGTCTGGTAATTGCCACCAACGTGACTTACTACATGTTGCTGACCTATATGCCGAGTTATTTGTCGCATAACCTGCATTACTCCGAAGACCACGGGGTGCTGATTATTATCGCCATTATGATCGGTATGCTGTTTGTCCAGCCGGTGATGGGCTTGCTGAGTGACCGTTTTGGCCGTCGTCCGTTTGTGCTACTTGGTAGTGTTGCACTGTTTGTGTTGGCGATCCCGGCGTTTATTCTGATTAACAGTAACGTCATCGGCCTGATTTTTGCCGGGTTACTGATGCTGGCGGTGATCCTTAACTGCTTTATGGGCGTTATGGCTTCTACCTTGCCAGCGATGTTCCCGACGCATATCCGTTACAGCGCGCTGGCGGCGGCATTTAATATTTCGGTGCTGGTTGCCGGTCTGACGCCAACACTGGCGGCCTGGCTGGTCGAAAGCTCGCAGAATCTGATGATGCCTGCCTATTACCTGATGGTAGTGGCGGTGATTGGTTTAATCACCGGCGTAACCATGAAAGAGACGGCAAATCGTCCGTTGAAAGGTGCGACACCGGCGGCGTCAGATATACAGGAAGCGAAGGAAATTCTCGTCGAGCATTACGATAATATCGAGCAGAAAATCGATAATATTGACCACGAGATTGCCGATTTGCAGGCGAAACGTACCCGCCTGGTGCAGCAACATCCGCGAATTGATGAATAAGCTGAAACGGATGGCCTGATGTGACGCTGTCTTATCAGGCCAATTGAACTCTTAAGGTTCACTTAATCTCTGACGCGCATACTCTCCTCCAGGTTAACGGAGGAGAGTGCAATGAAAAACCGTGTTTATGAAAGTTTAACTACCGTGTTCAGCGTGCTGGTGGTCAGCAGCTTTCTTTATATCTGGTTTGCCACGTTCTGATCTTTCTTCAGCCGTACCCAGGCCCGCGTGCCGGAAGTCTCTTGCCGGTTTTGCAGGAAAAACTGCCCGTGATGCAACTGTGTAATGCGGCTGACAATACTTAACCCCAGACCAATCCCGCCATAACGGCTGTCCATACGTACAAACGCTTTACTCAACTCCCCGCATTTACTCTCATCAATACCTGGTCCTTCATCTTCAACTGCCATGACCGCTCCGCCATCTTCTTGCAGCTTAATCATAATGTTGCTGCCTTGCGGGCTGTAACGATGGGCGTTTTCTACCAGGTTTCGCAATAACATCCGCAGCAGGGTTGCATCACCCTGAACGGTGATGTCGGCGGCGCTCTCTGGCAATAGCAGGGTTTGCTGTCGCTGGTCGAGCATGGTACTGAGTTCGTCATACGAGGGGAGAATGACATCTTCCAGCAGTTTTACATGTTGATAATTACCGGAAGAAAATGACTGTCCGGCACGCGCCAGTTGCAGCAGCTGGGAGACGCTCTCCATCATCTGATCAAGCCGTGCCACTAACGGTGCTACATCAATGTGATGCGTTTTCGCCAGCAGTTCCAGATGCAAACGCACCCCCGCCAGTGGCGTTCGCAGTTCGTGCGCGACGTCAGCGGTAAACAACCTTTCGTTATCCAGCGTGCTGGTCAGGCGACTGACCAGATCGTTCAACGCCGAAACCACCGCTTCGATTTCGAGGGTGGCGCTGTGAATGGCAATGGGCGTTAAGTTGTCGGCGGTGCGCGCTTCCAGCTCTTTTTGCAGCTCCGCCAGCGGGCGGGTGATGCGGCGTACCGCCTGATAGCAGATAAATAGCGTCAGGCTGACCATAAAGACGCCGGGGACAATCAGGCTGGCGACCGCCTCGCGGATCTCACGCATGATGTGGCGATCGTTGTTGCGATTGTCGCGTAGCGCCTGCTCAAACAGTTGAATCTGCTCGGTACTTTCATGCCATAGCCAGAAGACGCTGATCAGCTCAAACACCAACAAAATGGCCCCGATGGTCAATATCAGCCGTTGGCGCAGCGATATTGGTCGGCGCAGAAAACGCATCAGATTCAATTAGTTTTCCTCATTCGCGACCAGCATATAGCCAAAGCCGCGCACGGTGCGGATACGGGCTTTGCCCACTTTGTCGCGCAGATTGTGGATATGCACTTCCAGGGTGTTGGTCGAGGGTTCATTGTCCCAGTTATAGATGTCGTTGTAGAGAATTTCCCGATGTACCGGACTGCCTGCTTTGAGCATTAACCGTGACAGCAGAGCATATTCTTTGGGCGTCAGAATCAACTCTTCACCGCCCATCCATACCTGACGGCGACCCATATTCAGCGTCAGATTGCCAACAATCAGCTCACTTTCGCCCTGATTATTATGGCGTCGTAGCAGGGCGCGGATACGGGCGTGTAACTCTTCCAGCGCAAAAGGCTTCACCAGATAGTCATCGGCACCGACATCCAGCCCGGCGATTTTGTCGGTCAGCGTATCGCGAGCGGTGAGGATCAGTACCGGCAGGGTGTATTTTTTCTGCCGGATACGGGCGAGAAAATGCAGTCCATCTTCGTCGGGTAACCCTAAATCCAGTACCACCAGGCTGTAATGACCGTCCTCAAGGCTTTGTTCCGCCATCCGCGCGGTTGTCACGCCATCGCACGCGTAGCCTTCGGTTTGCGCCGCCAGAATCAGTCCCTGCAATAACAGCGTATCGTCTTCAACAATCAGAATTTTCATTTACTCACTCTCCTGCAAGTTTGCAGAATATCATCCGCGGCCTGGTAATACTTCGTCTCAACGCCAGTTAATCCCAATAGCGTGGAGAATAAATTGTCTTGTGAATAGTGTTGCGTTTGCGCCTGTTTTTGCAGGCAGTTCTGGTCAACCTGATACCGCTTTTGATAATCCTCCGACAGCCACAGCAGCATTGGCACCTGTTTTTGGCTATCCGGGGCGATGGCATAAGGCAGACCGTGCAGATAGATGCCATTTTCACCTAACGATTCACCGTGGTCAGAAAGATAAACCAGGCTGGTGGTAAATTTATCCTGATGTTCTTTAAGCAGATTAATCGCTTTATCAACAATATAGTCGACGTAAACCAGCGTGTTGTCGTAAGTGTTCACCAGTTGCTCTTTGGTACAGGTCTGGATCTCATTGGTGTCGCAGGTTGGGGTAAATTTCCTGAACTGCGGCGGATAGCGGTTGTAATAGGTCGGACCGTGGCTGCCGATGGTGTGTAAGACAATCACGCCATCACCCTGCAGGTTATTGATGTACTCTTCCAGCCCGTGGAACAGCACTTCGTCATAGCATTCGCCGTTGATGCACTGATCAGGCAGATTCAGCGCGGTGACGTTCTGGTGAGGCACGCGGTCGCAGGCACCTTTACAGCCGCCATCGTTGTCATTCCACAGCACGTTGATGCCCGCTCGCTGAATGATATCCAGCACGCCTTCCTGGTGCTGTGCCAGCTCTTCTTTGTAGTGCTCACGCGGCATATCCGAGAACATGCACGGTACTGAAACTGCCGTTGCCGTACCGCAAGATGCGGTATTAGGGAAATAGACCACGTTATCTTTCGCCAGCCGCGGGTTAGTTTCACGCGGGTAGCCGTTGAGGGAGAAGTTCTCCGCCCGCGAGGTTTCGCCGACAATCAGGATGGTCAAATTTTTACGTTTTTCGTTCTGCATTAACGGGTTGCGGTGCGCGTCTTCACCAATTCGCACCAGCGGCAGATTTGCCAGTCGCTGATGGGAGTACCATGACCAGCTGGCAACAATGCTGTTAGAGGGGCTTAAGGATTTCACCAGCTCTTTGTTATTGCGGAACAACGAGGCGTAGTCTTTATAAAACAGTGCGGCGACCAGCAAAATCAGCAGTACAGAAACCAGAATATTGGCTCCACGGAAAAGAACACTGCGCAGACGCGAGGTGGCAGGTTTGATTTTTAGCCAGCAGGCAATCAGCGCAGCAAGCACGCCGCTGAATCCCAGCGTTAATAACATTTGCGGTGTCATCAGCGCATAACTTTCTGCTGGAGTGGTATCAATAATATTGGCAATCATCGAGCGGTCGATGACGATGCCGTAAGTCATTATGAAATATTGTGCAGCCGCGCCAACCAGAATAAACAGGCAGGCCAGTGTTCGATTAAGCCATAAGAAAGAGCTTAGTGTCAGGACAATATTAATCACGCTGAAAGCGACGACCGGCATCGACAAGAAAACCAGTACGTTATGCAGCGAATCCAGCGGCAGCGCCTGCAACACCTGTTTAAAAAAGGCAATATTCAGGCAGATAGAGATATAAAAAGCGGCCAACAATAGCCAGGCGAGTAAATTCAAAGAGGGTCTTTTTAGTAGGCGCTTCAACATCACGGTGTTTCCATCGAACAAAGTGCGCATATGCTCGCAAAGCAAAATTAAGCCAACCTTAAGTTCTTAAGGTTGGCTTTTATGTTTGCTGGATTAAGGGGAATTAATCTTTGCTTATTGGTGCATCTAAGGGATACGGGTTTTTATGTAGCCGGTTGTAATTCAGCGCATACATGGCGGTGATGACCATCAGGGTGACAAATGACCACATAACCTCTTTCGCCCCGGACCCCACCACGGCCCAAATGCAGTAGAGGAAGGCAATGGTAGTAACAGCCAGATATGCCGGGCGTGCTTTACCAAAGTGACCGTGGCCGAGCAGCAGTAACGCCGCACAGGTGTAAAGATATGGCACCAGTGTAAAGATGACCGAGACGGAAGAAACCAGACCGAACTCTTTGGTCGCGTTTGGTGAAATGCTGCTGAGCTGGAAGATGGTCATCAAAATACCGACGATAATCAGCCCCGCCACTGGCGTACCCGCTTTATTTACACGGGCAAAAATCGGTGGGAACAGTCCGTCATCGGCAGCGGCTTTCGCCGTTTGACCCGCCAGCAACGTCCAGCCGCCCAGTGAACCTAAGCAACCCGCAGCTGCGCAGAAGGAAACAATGGCCCCAGCGGTGTCACCCAACGCCATCCGTGCGGCATCACCGAATGGCGAGGCAGAAACGCGCAGTGCGGCATTAGGGATCATCCCCATAATCGCGGTGGTGGAGAGCACATAGCAAACGGCGGCAATCAATACCCCACCAATGGTGGCGATAGGGACATTGCGTTTCGGGTTTTTCACCACACCTGCGGCAACGGAGGCACTTTCCACACCGATGAACGACCACAGCGTAACGTTAAGGGTACTTTGAATCGCACCGAAGGTGCCCAGGCCGCTGACGTTCCATGCCGCCATATAGGTTTCACCACGGAACCAGAACCAGCCAAATACGGCAATCCCGACGATGGGGATCAGCGCCAGCACAGTGGCAACGGCCTGCACGCGGGTGATCATTTTCGGACCGACAATGTTCAGCAGGACGAAGATCCACAGCACCACGACGCAGGTGATGGTTAATACCAATGGATCTTTCAGAATCGGGAAGAAGTAACTTAAATATCCTACGCCAATGACCACCATGGCGATATTGCCGATCCAGCAGGCCAGCCAGTAGAGGACGTTGGTTTGATAACCGAGAAACGGGCCAAAGCAGCGGCGGGCGTAAGCGTAAGAACCACCAGGACTTGGGTCGAGGAACGACATTTTGGCGTATACCATCGAGAGCCCCAGCGCACCGATAATCGTCACCAACCATCCATAAATGGCAATCCCGCCAGTGGAGGCCAGGTTTGCAGGTAACAGAAAAACACCTGACCCCATAATATTCCCCGACACCATCAGGGTGACGGGGATTAAGCCCACTTTGTGAGCATCAGCATCCGAAGACATAATTAAACTCCTGCGAAGGCGAGCTTCGTGACAATAAATTACGTCATATCATACGCCTGCATTCGATAGTTGAATTATTATCGACCGGGTTATCGCTGATGCCGTTATTAATATAGCTCTTCGTTAAGGTTAAAAATCAGGCGACAGTGCGTTCTCTGTGCTGACTAACATAATGCAGCGGCGTCATACCGTAGAAGTCTTTAAAGACAGAAATAAAGTACGACGTACTGTTGTAGCCGCAGGACTGTGATACCTGAGAGATATTTTTACCGTCCATCATTAATTCATTTACGGCATAACGCATGCGGCAGGTGGTGATTATTTGGCTATAACTGGTGTTTTCGCTTTTCAACTTTTTCTTTAACAGACTTGGGCTAAGACATAAACAACTGGCTACCATACTAAGATTCCAGTCTTTGTGAATATCGCTTTCAATAATTTGATAAACGCTGTCACTTACACAATTACGTAACATATACATCATTAATGAAAGGAATTTTTTACTGTCGAGAAAACGGGATAGCACCGTGAATAATAATGCGCGTGTTCGTTCCTTTTCTGACTCAGTTTCTGCGGGCATCATGCTGTGTTGCGCGGCAACGCGAAAGACGTCTGGCGTCAGGCATGGCAGGGTGAGTATGGGCGTAGCGCTACGTTGCCATACTGGTATTTGCGAGAGATCTTTATTCAGAAACCGGAGGTAGTCTTTGATGATGTCGTGACTAATATGAGCAACCAAAGTGTTGTTAAGAGAGGAGACGTCGATAATATTATTTTCACAATTTAATAACGCCATATGGTTAGCTTTAAGGCTAATAGGTTCTTTCCCATTCACCCTTATCCGGACATCTTTTTCAGTCAATAAAACAATACAAGGTTGGTCGCTGCAAATCCTCATACATGTACTCCTGAGTGCGAATAAAAGACCAGTTCTCGCTAAAGCAAAGCGATACCGGGAAATGGTTATATAATTATATGATGAATATAAACATGCATAAAAATAACGAGTTTTACTAATATTACAAATTTTTATAGTAATTTCTCATGTACATATTTTTTTACAGGATAAATAACAGGCAAAAAAAAGCGCGGGGTGGGGCCGCGCAAAAAGTATGACATTTTTGTTTGCAGCAATTTTTATGAAAACGTTGCCATACTCAAAAGGCCTAAGGCCAGGCGGCGTAATGTTATTTAAACAATTACGCCTTCAGCGGAATAGTGGTTACGCTTTCACGCACATAACGTGGTAAATACCGTCAATAATTTCAGTCCCTTCAGTTTCGTGTTCAAATCCAGGGAAATGGTGGTCCCAGGATTGCAGCGAGCGTAAATAACTTACTTGCGGACTGTTTTTATCGCCGAAGTTTTCACCAGACAGCAGCATCGGGATTCCTGGCGGATACGGGATAACTGAGTTTGCCGCGATGCGTCCTGGCAGATTTTCAATGGATACCAGTTCGACATTGTTGTCGACAATCGCGTTGTACGCTTCACGCGGGGTGATTTCCGCCACCGGCAGGCCGGAATAGGCTTCGTTCAACCGTGCGCCAGGGTTGTTTTCTTTCAGCCAGGCAAACATGGTGTCACCCAGATCGTGAATCCCCATGTTCGCGTAAGTGTCAGGATATTGTTCAACAAGTTCCGGCATCACCTGCGCCAGCGGTGTGTTGGCGTCATAGTGGCGTTTGAAGGAGCAAAGGGTGTTAACCAGAGTCCCCCATTTCCCACGGGTTACGCCCATAGAGAACAGGAACATAATTTGGAAGTCAGTGGTGCGGGTAGGCACAATGCCGTGGCGACCAAGCCAGGCAGTGACCAGCGCCGCCGGAACACCGGTTTCTTCCAGTTCACCATCTTCACCCATTCCCGGAGCAAGGATGCTGACTTTAATTGGGTCGAGCATACTCCAGTTATCCGGAATATCTTTGAAGCCGTGCCAGCTTTCGCCCGGATGTATTACCCAGCAGTCCTGAACGGTGGTCAGCAGTTTGGTTGGTGCGTCAGCAAAGTCATAGGTTTTGCCGGTTTGTGGGTCGGTGACGACTTCTTTGTTCCACGGTTTGAAGAACCAGCTACCGTCAGCGGTGAACTCTTTATATAGCCGCGCCATCGCCTGACGGAAATCAACCGCTTCGTTAATCACTTCCTGTGTCAGTGACAGGCCGCTGTTGCCGTCCATCATCGACACCGCCACGTCGTTGGATGCGCAGATGGCATACAGCGGGGAGGTGGTGGCATGCATCATGTAGGCCTGGTTGAAGCGGGAGAAGTTAATCGCCCCACGACCTTCACGTACATGAATATAAGAAGCCTGTGACAGCGCATTCAGCAGTTTGTGGATGGAGTGGGTGGCGAAAACGGTAGGACCGTTGTGATCGCCAGGTTCGCCGCGCATGGCATAGTGATCGGCATAGATCGGGTTGAAACGTGCATAGCCGTACCAGGCTTCGTCAAAGTGCAGACGATCGGAGGTTTTTTCCAGCAGATCCTGCGCTTCTTTAGCGTTATAACACACGCCGTCATAGGTGCAGTTGGTTACCACGCAGTAAGACGGTTTTTGCCCGGCTTTGTCTTTGGTCAGCGGGCTTTCACTGATTTTCTTTTGCAAGGTTTCAGGTTGCATTTCCTGCGGATAGATTGGCCCGATAATGCCGTAGCGGTTGCGGCTTGGCACCATATAGACCGGTTTCGCGCCTGTCAGCATCAAACCTTGTTCGATGGATTTATGGCAGTTACGGTCAACGACCACGACATCGTTATCGGTCATGCAAGCCTGCATGATGGTGCGGTTAGAGCCGGAAGTACCGACGACTACCGACCAGGAGCGATCGGCACCAAATACGCGTGCGGCATATTTTTCGCTTTCGCCAAATGCGCCAGTATGGTCAAGCAAAGAACCGAGGGAAGTTCGTTCGATGCCCATGTCGGTGCGGAACAGATTTTCACCATAGTAGTCATGGTAGAAACGTCCGGCGGGTGTTTTGGTAAAACCAACGCCGCCCTGGTGGCCTGGCGCTGCCCAGGAATATTCATGGATGTCACTATATTTCATCAGCGCGCTGAACAGTGGCGGCAACAGCTGCTGGCGGTAGCGGGTCATCGCGGCAACGGCGCGTCCGGCGATAAAGTCGGCGGTATCTTCCAGAATCCAGGCGAATTCATCGACAAGCTCCAGCAGATCCCGGTCCATTGCGGCGAGGGCTTTTTCCCGATCGCCCAACAGGAAGACCGGCACGTTTTGTTGGCGCTCATGAAGCTTACCGATCAATTGTCTGACGTTTTGATGTTCGTCCGGATGTTCCATTTGATAGCTGAACATCAGGCAGTCAATGGCTTCGTTTGAAGAGAGAATGGCAAAACCATCATCAAAGGAGGTGGATTTAATCACGGTAACATTTTGCTGGCTTAAAGCATCTGCCAGACGCTCAACGGCGTTACCGACCCAGGTGTCTTGATGGAGAAACTCGCTTTCAACAATTAATACTTTCATCATTGCTTACCCGGTTATGAAGGAATCTT
>NZ_JBQZXE010000022.1:0-37646 GCF_053555855.1 Shigella sp. SIG3 | reverse complement strand
TGTTCGGCATAATTATATCTGTCATCGTATTAATTACGATGGGCTATTTGATCCTGAAAAACTACAAACCTCAGGTGGTGCTGGCTGCCGCAGGTGTCTTCCTGATGATGTGCGGAGTCTGGTTAGGGTTCGGTGGTGTACTCGATCCCGCCAAAAGCAGCGGCTACTTGATCGTCGACATTTATAATGAAATCCTGCGCATGCTGTCCAACCGCATTGCCGGATTGGGGCTGTCGATTATGGCGGTGGGCGGTTATGCCCGCTACATGGAGCGCATAGGAGCCAGTCGCGCGATGGTGAGCTTGCTAAGCCGCCCGTTAAAACTCATTCGCTCGCCGTATATTATTCTGTCGGCAACTTACGTCATCGGCCAAATCATGGCGCAGTTTATTACCAGCGCCTCCGGTCTGGGTATGTTGCTGATGGTCACCTTATTTCCGACGCTGGTGAGTCTGGGAGTAAGTCGCCTCTCTGCGGTGGCGGTTATCGCAACCACGATGTCCATTGAGTGGGGGATTCTGGAAACGAACTCCATTTTTGCAGCCCAGGTCGCGGGAATGAAAATTGCCACATACTTCTTCCACTACCAGCTTCCGGTCGCCTCTTGCGTCATTATCTCGGTGGCGATCTCCCACTTTTTCGTGCAACGCGCTTTTGACAAAAAAGATAAAAATATCAATCACGAACAGGCAGAGCAAAAAACTCTCGATAATGTCCCGCCGCTCTATTACGCCATTTTACCTGTGATGCCGTTAATCCTGATGCTCGGCTCGCTGTTCCTCGCCCACGTCGGGCTGATGAAGTCAGAACTGCATCTGGTGGTGGTGATGTTACTAAGTTTGACGGTGACGATGTTTGTTGAGTTCTTCCGCAAGCATAACTTGCGCGAAACAATGGACGATGTGCAGGCGTTTTTTGACGGCATGGGTACGCAGTTTGTCAACGTGGTAACGCTGGTGGTCGCGGGTGAAATATTTGCGAAAGGCTTAACGACGATTGGCACTGTTGATGCGGTTATCAGGGGTGCGGAGCATTCTGGTCTGGGCGGTATTGGCGTGATGATTATTATGGCGCTAGTCATTGCCATTTGTGCCATTGTGATGGGCTCTGGCAATGCGCCGTTTATGTCATTTGCCAGTCTTATTCCGAATATCGCAGCCGGACTACATGTACCAGCGGTTGTAATGATTATGCCGATGCATTTTGCCACGACGCTAGCGCGCGCGGTTTCGCCGATTACTGCGGTGGTGGTCGTTACGTCAGGAATTGCAGGCGTTTCGCCTTTTGCGGTGGTGAAGCGGACAGCGATCCCCATGGCAGTCGGTTTCGTGGTGAATATGATTGCCACAATCACGCTATTTTATTAAGTCATTAAAAAGACAAAACAGGCCGCCTGGGCCTGTTTTGTATTACTTCACAACGCGTAATGCCGGTCGACCACCGCGTGGTGGCTGCGGAGGTTCATCGTCAGGATGAGTGTCATCATCGTGATCTGGCTTGTCGCCATCAATAACCGACATAACGGTTTCGTTGTCTGCCGATGCCTCTTCATCATTCATGATGCTGGTATCTTCATCGTAGGCAGCTTCAGGCTCAAACATCGTGCCTGCGCCATTTTCACGGGCGTAGATAGCCAGCACGGCAGCCAGCGGCACAGAAACCTGACGCGGAATGCCACCAAAGCGCGCGTTAAAGCGCACCTCATCATTCGCCAGTTCCAGATTGCCGACAGCACGCGGCGCAATGTTGAGTACGATTTGCCCGTCACGCGCATATTCCATAGGAACCTGCACGCCAGGGAGCGTCACATCCACCACCAAGTGCGGCGTGAGCTGGTTATCCAGCAACCACTCATAGAATGCACGCAGCAGATAGGGACGACGTGGTGTTAGCTGTGACAAATCCATACAGATTAACTCCGGCCCAGACGCATTTCACGTTCTGCTTCAGTTAAAGAAGCAAGGAAAGAGTCACGCTCAAAGACGCGGGTCATATAGCCTTTCAGCTCTTTCGCACCCGGGCCGCTGAACTCGATGCCCAGTTGCGGCAGACGCCACAGCAGCGGAGCAAGGTAGCAATCGACCAGGCTGAACTCATCGCTCAGGAAGTACGGCTTCTGACCGAAGACCGGCGCAATCGCCAGCAGTTCTTCGCGCAGTTGCTTACGTGCGGCATCTGCTTCAGAAGCTGAACCGTTGATGATAGTGTTTATCAGCGTGTACCAGTCTTTTTCGATGCGATGCATGTACAGACGGCTTTCACCGCGAGCTACCGGGTAAACAGGCATCAGTGGCGGATGCGGGAAACGCTCATCCAGATATTCCATAATGATGCGAGATTCCCACAGGGTCAGCTCACGATCCACCAGGGTCGGAACGCTCTGATTCGGGTTAAGGTCAATCAGATCCTGAGGCGGATTGTCCTTTTCCACGTGTTCGATCTCGAAACTTACACCTTTCTCAGCCAGCACAATGCGGACCTGATGGCTATAGATGTCAGTAGGACCGGAAAACAGCGTCATTACCGAACGTTTGTTGGCAGCGACAGCCATGAAAACCTCCAGGTATAGTCAGAATTTTTACTGCTACCAGCCACCAGGTGGCCAGTCAGAAGTTGTGTTACCCAATAAGGAACGACTCTCTTTGTTCGAAAATCAAACAAAAAATGAGCAATACCCGACATTTGGGCAGAAAATTGGATGATAGTTTACCAGATTTTGCGACCTTTGTGGTGAGTGGATGCCGGAAATGGGGAAAAAGAGATGCGCTTTAGTCTGAAATAGTTGACTTAGACCCTTATTGGCGATGTGGTTTTTGTTTTACCTGTCTTTCAGACGGCAGCAAAAAGCAACTTCCCATTTTTTACGCTGATTCAGAATTTAGCCATAAAAAAACCCGCCGAAGCGGGTTTTTTCGCAAATTGTTTTCTGCCGGAGCAGAAGCCAATTAACGTTTGGAGAACTGCGGACGACGACGTGCTTTACGCAGACCGACTTTCTTACGTTCAACCTGACGAGCGTCACGAGTAACGAAGCCAGCTTTACGCAGTTCAGAACGCAGGGACTCGTCGTATTCCATCAGAGCGCGGGTGATACCGTGACGGATCGCACCAGCCTGACCAGAGATACCACCACCTTTAACGGTGATGTACAGGTCCAGTTTCTCAACCATGTCGACCAGTTCCAGCGGCTGACGAACTACCATGCGGGCAGTTTCACGACCGAAGTACTGTTCCAGAGAACGTTGGTTGATTACGATTTTACCGTTGCCCGGTTTGATGAAAACGCGAGCTGCGGAACTTTTGCGGCGACCAGTGCCGTAGTATTGATTTTCAGCCATTGCCTATAATCCCGATTAGATGTCAAGAACTTGCGGTTGCTGTGCCGCGTGGTTGTGCTCGTTACCCGCGTAAACTTTCAGTTTACGGAACATAGCACGACCCAGCGGGCCTTTTGGCAACATGCCTTTAACCGCGATTTCAATCACACGCTCAGGACGGCGAGCAATCATCTCTTCAAAGGTCGCTTGTTTGATACCACCGATGTGGCCGGTGTGGTGATAGTACACTTTGTCAGTACGCTTGTTGCCGGTTACAGCAACTTTGTCAGCGTTCAGAACGATGATGTAATCACCGGTATCTACGTGCGGAGTATATTCCGCTTTGTGCTTACCACGCAGGCGACGAGCCAGTTCAGTAGCCAGACGGCCCAGAGTTTTACCGGTCGCGTCAACAACATACCAGTCGCGTTTTACGGTTTCTGGTTTAGCTGTAAAAGTTTTCATTAAAAGCTTACCCAATAAATAGTTACACGTTGGTGAACACCCAAACGTCTTCAATTGTTGAGGTTCACACGACAAAGTCCGGCAAACCTACCCCTTCGAATAGCCTATGCCAGCACACAAAAAGTTTTGGGAAAAAAACTTTCTTGTAACGTGGGGTCGCAGGATTATAGAGAAGTCGGGGTCAAAGATCGACCCCTTTTTGTGATTTGTGGCAGGTTTTAACCCGCCAAATGCTCGCGCTTCAGATACTCTTCGCTTTGCATCTCTTGCAGACGTGACAGGCAACGCTGGAACTCAAACTTCAGCCGCTCACCCTGATAAATTTCATACAGCGGCACTTCTGCACTCACCACTAATTTGACATGGCGCTCGTAAAACTCATCCACCAGCGCAATAAAGCGCCGCGCTTCGCTCTCCATCAACCGCGTCATGACTGGCACATCAAACAACATTACTGTGTGAAACAGGCGTGAGAGCGCAATATAGTCATGCTGACTGCGGGCGTCGACGCACAGCGTAGTAAAAGAAACCGCCAGCGTCTGGTTCTCGACGCCCATTGTCGCCAATGGCCGATGGTTGATTTCTAACGTCGGTGAATTTTCTCGTTTCACCCCCGCCAGCGCCAACCATAGTTTATCCATCTGCGCCCGGGTTTCATCGTTGAGTGGCGAAAGCCACAGATGCGCCTGAGTGAGTGTACGCAGTCGATAATCAACACCAGCGTCCACGTTCATTACATCACAATGCTGTTTAATGGCATCGATTGCAGGCAGAAAACGCGCACGTTGCAGGCCATTTCGATAAAGTTCGTCCGGCGGAATATTTGACGTCGCTACCAGGGTAATACCGCGGGTGAACAGGGCTTTCATCAGACCGCCAAGTAGCATGGCGTCGGTAATATCAGAAACAAAAAATTCGTCAAAACAGAGCACGTCAGTTTCGGCTTTAAAGCGATCGGCAATAATTTCCAGCGGATCGGTCTGCCCCTGTAAGGCAGTTAGCTCTTCGTGCACCCGCAGCATAAAACGGTGAAAGTGCAGGCGCTGTTTCCGCTCTCCCGGCAGGCTTTGATAGAAAAGGTCCATCAGCCAGGTTTTCCCGCGTCCTACACCGCCCCACATATATAAGCCACGCACTGGCGTATGCTTTGTGTCTTCGCGTTTACCCCACAGCTTACCGACCCGCGCCATTAGCCCACTCGTCCTGGGGGCTGGTGGCCTGCTATTGATGAGTTCTTGATAAATAATTTCCAGGCGGCTGACGGCCTCTTTTTGAACGTCGTCGGGTTGATGGCTGCCTTCATTGAGCGCCTTCAGGTATTGCGATGTTGGGGTAACGCTTTGCATGATCTTATTGTTATTCCTTGAATAATCGGTGCGCCGTTGTTCACGGTTGACGAAAAAAAGGCCGTTCTACACTACGCGATATGCAGTCGGGATTCCACTTCTGTGGAATTAACGGTTATAGTGGCATAATCAGCCGCAGGCATGGAGCCTGAAGCCAACACCCTACGGAAACAAAAGACAACGGGAGATGTTCATGACCTGGGAATATGCGCTAATTGGGTTAGTCGTCGGCATCATTATTGGTGCTGTGGCCATGCGTTTTGGTAATCGTAAACTACGCCAGCAACAGGCGTTGCAGTACGAACTGGAAAAGAATAAAGCTGAACTGGACGAGTATCGCGAAGAGCTGGTTAGCCACTTTGCCCGCAGCGCGGAATTACTGGATACCATGGCGCACGACTATCGCCAGCTGTATCAGCACATGGCAAAAAGCTCCAGCAGCCTGCTGCCGGAACTGTCTGCTGAAGCAAACCCGTTCCGTAATCGTCTGGCAGAGTCTGAAGCCAGCAACGATCAGGCACCGGTGCAGATGCCTCGCGACTATTCTGAAGGCGCATCCGGCCTGCTGCGTACTGGCGCGAAGCGCGACTAATTTATTTTTCGGGCGCAGCCATTGCGCCCTCCTCTTCTCTCCCTCCACGACTATCATTTAATCTGGTGTCTCATTGTTAGCCGTCTGAAAATTCAATAACATCAAACTGTTTTGAATCTCTTTTCTTATCATTCAGGTACGAGAGCAGGAATAATGAAAAAACAAACCCAGCTGTTGAGTGCATTAGCGTTAAGTGCCGGGTTAACTCTCTCGGCGTCATTTCAGGCCGTCGCGTCGATTCCAGGCCAGGTTGCCGATCAGGCCCCTCTCCCCAGTCTGGCTCCAATGCTGGAAAAAGTGCTTCCGGCAGTGGTGAGCGTACGGGTGGAAGGAACGGCCAGTCAGGGACAGAAAATCCCGGAAGAATTCAAAAAGTTTTTTGGTGATGATTTACCGGATCAACCTGCACAACCCTTCGAAGGTTTAGGTTCCGGTGTCATCATCAACGCCAGTAAAGGCTATGTGCTGACCAACAACCATGTGATTAATCAGGCACAGAAAATCAGTATTCAGCTCAATGATGGGCGCGAGTTTGATGAAAAACTGATTGGTAGCGATGACCAGAGCGATATCGCCCTGTTACAAATTCAAAACCCGAGCAAATTAACGCAAATCGCTATTGCCGACTCCGATAAATTGCGCGTCGGTGATTTTGCCGTAGCGGTCGGTAACCCATTTGGCCTTGGGCAAACCGCCACCTCTGGCATTGTTTCCGCATTAGGCCGCAGCGGGTTGAATCTTGAAGGTCTGGAAAACTTTATCCAGACAGATGCTTCCATTAACCGCGGTAACTCCGGCGGTGCACTATTAAACCTTAACGGTGAGTTAATTGGCATCAACACTGCAATCCTTGCGCCTGGCGGCGGGAGCGTCGGGATTGGATTTGCCATCCCCAGTAATATGGCGCGAACACTGGCGCAGCAGCTTATCGACTTTGGTGAAATCAAACGCGGTTTGTTAGGCATCAAAGGCACCGAGATGAGTGCCGATATCGCCAAAGCCTTCAACCTTGACGTGCAGCGTGGCGCGTTTGTCAGCGAAGTGTTGCCAAGTTCTGGCTCAGCGAAAGCGGGCGTCAAAGCGGGCGATATTATTACCAGCCTCAACGGCAAACCGCTGAATAGCTTTGCTGAGTTGCGCTCTCGTATCGCGACTACAGAGCCGGGCACGAAAGTGAAGCTTGGCCTGCTGCGTAACGGCAAACCACTGGAAGTAGAAGTGACGCTTGATACCAACACCTCTTCGTCGGCCAGCGCTGAAATGATCACGCCAGCGCTGGAAGGTGCAACGTTGAGCGATGGTCAGCTAAAAGATGGCGGCAAAGGTATTAAGATAGATGAAGTTGTCAAAGGAAGCCCAGCTGCTCAGGCTGGCTTGCAAAAAGACGATGTGATCATTGGCGTCAACCGCGATCGGGTGAACTCGATTGCTGAAATGCGTAAAGTGCTGGCGGCAAAACCGGCCATCATCGCCCTGCAAATTGTACGCGGCAATGAAAGCATCTATCTGCTGATGCGTTAATGTCGTAAACCGGGCATCAGGCTGACGTGTGATGTCCGGTTAACTCGTGGTATGCTGCTGCCGTTCCCTTTTTTAATGACGCCTCCATCATGTTTGTGAAGCTCTTACGTTCCGTTGCGATTGGATTAATTGTCGGCGCTATTCTGCTGGTTGCCATGCCTTCGCTGCGCAGCCTTAACCCGCTTTCCACTCCGCAATTTGACAGTACCGATGAGACGCCTGCCAGCTATAATCTGGCGGTTCGCCGCGCCGCGCCAGCGGTGGTTAACGTTTACAACCGTGGTTTGAACACCAACTCTCACAACCAGCTTGAGATCCGCACCCTGGGATCCGGTGTAATCATGGATCAACGCGGTTATATCATCACCAATAAACACGTCATCAACGACGCCGATCAGATCATCGTCGCCTTACAGGATGGACGTGTATTTGAAGCATTGCTGGTGGGATCTGACTCTCTAACCGATCTGGCGGTACTTAAAATTAATGCCACTGGCGGTTTACCTACCATTCCAATTAATGCACGTCGCGTACCGCACATTGGCGACGTAGTACTGGCGATCGGTAACCCGTACAACCTCGGGCAGACCATTACCCAAGGGATTATTAGTGCCACGGGTCGAATCGGTCTGAACCCGACCGGGCGGCAAAACTTCCTACAAACCGATGCTTCCATTAACCACGGTAACTCTGGCGGCGCGCTGGTGAACTCGCTGGGAGAACTGATGGGCATTAACACGCTGTCGTTTGATAAGAGTAACGATGGCGAAACGCCGGAAGGTATCGGCTTTGCGATTCCTTTCCAGTTAGCAACCAAAATTATGGATAAGCTGATCCGCGATGGTCGCGTGATCCGCGGCTACATTGGTATCGGCGGACGCGAGATCGCACCACTGCACGCGCAGAGCGGTGGTATAGATCAACTGCAAGGGATCGTGGTTAATGAAGTGTCACCTGACGGCCCAGCGGCGAATGCGGGTATTCAGGTCAACGATCTGATTATTTCGGTGGATAACAAACCGGCCATCTCTGCTCTGGAGACGATGGATCAGGTGGCGGAAATTCGCCCTGGTTCGGTGATCCCGGTTGTAGTGATGCGTGATGATAAGCAGTTAACGCTGCAGGTCACCATTCAGGAATATCCGGCAACCAATTAAGTCGAGTGCTCAAAACAAAAACCGGAGTCTGTGCTCCGGTTTTTTATTATTCGCTAATCAATTACTTATTAACGAACTCTTCGCCCAGGGCGATATCTTTCTTGAGCGTATCCAGCATACCTTCCAGCGCGTTCTGTTCAAATGCGCTCAGGGTACCGATAGATTTACGCTCTTCCACGCCGTTTTTACCCAGCAGCAGCGGTTGAGAGAAGAAACGGGCGTACTGACCGTCGCCTTCAACGTAGGCACATTCGACAACGCCTTGTTCGCCCTGCAGTGCACGAACCAGAGACAGACCAAAACGTGCAGCTGCCTGGCCCATAGACAGGGTTGCAGACCCGCCACCGGCTTTCGCTTCAACCACCTCAGTACCCGCGTTCTGGATACGTTTGGTCAGATCAGCCACTTCCTGCTCGGTAAAACTAACGCCAGGAACCTGTGACAGCAGCGGCAGAATGGTAACACCAGAGTGACCGCCAATAACCGGCACTTCAACTTCGCCTGGCTGTTTGCCTT
Organism: Shigella sp. SIG3; assembly: GCF_053555855.1. Classification (NCBI taxonomy): domain Bacteria; kingdom Pseudomonadati; phylum Pseudomonadota; class Gammaproteobacteria; order Enterobacterales; family Enterobacteriaceae; genus Shigella; species Shigella sp. SIG3. The sequence goes on along the minus strand of NZ_JBQZXE010000022.1, from coordinate 28,732 downwards.
TCAGTTCCGCAACAAAGGTGTTGGAACGAATGATATCCAGCGTGGTAACGCCGAACAGTTTGTTTTTGTCATAAACACCGGCTTTTTTCAGCACTTCAGCAGCAATTGCAACTGTGGTGTTAACCGGGTTAGTGATAATACCAATGCACGCTTTCGGGCAGTTTTTCGCAACTTGCTGTACCAGGTTTTTCACGATGCCGGCGTTAACGTTAAACAGGTCGGAACGATCCATACCCGGTTTACGCGCTACGCCTGCAGAGATAAGAACGACATCTGCGCCTTCCAGCGCCGGAGTCGCATCTTCACCAGAAAAACCTTTGATTTTCACAGCAGTAGGGATATGGCTCAGATCGACGGCCACACCGGGAGTCACTGGAGCGATATCATACAGAGAGAGTTCTGAACCTGAAGGCAGTTGGGTTTTTAACAGTAGTGCAAGCGCCTGGCCAATACCGCCAGCAGCGCCGAGGACTGCGACTTTCATCCTAAACTCCTTATTATATTGATAAACTAAGATATGTTGCTCCGCTGCCGCGACCTTAATCCACAAAATTGCCGTTTACAATGACCACATCTCAAGAATGTGTAGTCACGCAAGTTTAGCGTTTATGCATTTAATTGCCGTAATCAGGAACCTAACTTACGTAATTAACAGTCGCTTATGCATTAGCGCAACATTCCAACAGGTGGTGACAATATACCCTACCGTTCAGCCAAAACAACATCAATTTGATAACAATTAATTTACTTTTAAACAGAATTTGCATGCCGTGACGCAGGCATGTTTCTCAATAACGAAATTTGATAAAATCCCGCTCTTTCATAACATTATTTCAGCCTTCTTCAGGGCTGACTGTTTGCATAAAAATTCATCTGTATGCACAATAATGTTGTATCAACCACCATATCGGGTGACTTATGCGAAGCTCGGCTAAGCAAGAAGAACTAGTTAAAGCATTTAAAGCATTACTTAAAGAAGAGAAATTTAGCTCCCAGGGCGAAATCGTCGCCGCGTTGCAGGAGCAAGGCTTTGACAATATTAATCAGTCTAAAGTCTCGCGGATGTTGACCAAGTTTGGTGCTGTACGTACACGCAATGCCAAAATGGAAATGGTTTACTGCCTGCCAGCTGAACTGGGTGTACCAACCACCTCCAGTCCATTGAAGAATCTGGTGCTGGATATCGACTACAACGATGCAGTTGTCGTGATTCATACCAGCCCTGGCGCGGCGCAGTTAATTGCTCGCCTGCTGGACTCACTGGGCAAAGCAGAAGGTATTCTGGGCACCATCGCTGGCGATGACACCATCTTTACCACCCCTGCTAACGGTTTCACCGTCAAAGACCTGTACGAAGCGATTTTAGAGCTGTTCGACCAGGAGCTTTAATCTCTGCCCCGTCGCTTCTGGCGGCGGGGAAAATGTTGCTTATCCCTCTCATTCCCCTTCTTTCTCCTGCGATACATTTAACGAATAGTGCGTTTTACCGCGACACATCATTCACAAAATGAATACATACGGTAAAAAAAGCACATTATGCAAAATTCATTATCTAATTGAAAATACTATAATTAATAATAAATAACCGTGTTTTTTATACTTTTTTGTTATTAAAATTCACATTTTTAACACTTAGTATCAACTGAAACAGTTAGCGTGGTATTAATTAGTTCAATAATTAGTGTATGCTTGATTTTGTGATATGGGTCACGAAACAAAGGCCCAGCTAAAAGATTATGTCGAGGTAAAAATCATGAAAATCAAAACCACTGTAGCTGCATTAAGCGTACTTTCTGTTCTCTCTTTCGGTGCATTCGCTGCCGACTCCATTGATGCTGCACAAGCACAAAATCGTGAAGCAATCGGGACCGTATCCGTAAGTGGTGTGGCGTCTTCGCCAATGGATATACGTGAAATGCTGAACAAAAAAGCGGAAGAGAAAGGCGCAACGGCCTACCAGATTACTGAAGCTCGTAGCGGTGACACCTGGCACGCTACGGCTGAACTGTACAAATAAACCCTCATCGTTTTGTCCGACGATATTGCCCCCGGTTCGGGGGCTTTTTTTTGCGCTAATGACGAACATTAAAACGCAAATGCCCTTCCAGCTCTTCCTCTGCCTCATCAAACAGCAATATTAACGCGCCAAAACGGCGACGCGTTTTCTCTCCCAGATGAACAAATTCAATCTCAAGTGGTAGCGGCAGGACATCGTTCATTAACACATCCCATAGTGAGTCAAGATCGCGTACCTTATCTTTAGCCAGACCAAGGGTTTGGCTAAAGTCACGATAAAAATCCTCCTGACTCTCAATCTCATTAAAATCAAAGGCATAAATATTCATCTGTTGCCACCGTCACGTTTCGCGGCGAGTTCTGCCGTGCATCGCTAAGTATAGCCATGAAAAAACCGACGCTTTTGGCGTCGGTTTTGACTTAACTATCGGTCAACGCATGTTGATACTTATGGAGCATCCCCGCCAGCCGATGAACCGGTTCCGTCACCTGCGGTGGCGCTTGCCAGATGCGTAGCTTTTCCTGGTAGATTTCCAGTTCTTCCAGCAACTGGCCAAAGTACCGACGACGTTTATCATCGCTACGGGCAGATATCACATGGTCTGCTGTGCGGCGCATTTGTCGGTGAAACGCCGATAAATCCTCGTTAACCGGGATCGGCGCATCACGCAGGCGCTGGTGCGCGATAATCATCGTCAGCGCCAGGCGAAATTTCGGCAAATCCCCTGGGAACTTATTCATCAGCAAAAACAGCTGCTGATAAAGTGCCGGGAGGTGGTTCTCTTTACGACGTGCCACATTGGTAGTCATCGCGGAAACAGCGGCAGAAACAAACTGATTAAGCAGTACACGTCCAGTCCTGTCGCGCGATTTATCCCGCACCAGCAAAATAACGGTGAACGCGAGCACACAGCCGACGATTTGCCCTAATGCGCTGTCGAGAAACTGACTGAAATGGAAAGTCATCGGGTTATCCAGCACGATAATATTTATGGTGCTGGCCAGTGCCCCCATCGAGCCCAGTCGCCGTTTCTGTACTTCTATACCGAGGAAGAATCCCAGCACTGCCAGGCTAATACACAGCAGCAACATGCTCTGTTGGGTATTAGGGATAATCACCAAAAAGTAGAGCAGCCCTAACGGCAGCGCGGCCAGCGTCCCATAGATAAAGTCGATCGCCACCATGCGTGGATTCGGCAAACGCATTGCCAGTGACGTCACGACCGCAATCATCACCATTGCACCACTGCCGGAAGTCCAGCCCGTCCACAGCCAGAAAAGCGTGCCCAGAATGCAGGAAAGTGTGGTTCGCCAGAAGTTAACCATTGCATGATGACGTTCGGCTGACTCTACTTTTACTTCCGGTTCGCCTTGCAGGATCTCTTCTTCGGTGGCGTTGATTTTTGTGTTACTGATAACGCCGCGCTTGAGAAGCTGATAACGCGTTGCCGCCGCGACCCAGCTATAAATGGTGACAGGCGTTTCCCGTTCCCCGGTCCAGGCGATAACTCTCCGCAGGCGTTTGAGCTGCTTGTGGACGTCCTGCGCGGTTTCTACCGGCGTGTCAAAAAATTCGCGGAAAGTATCAGTGATCAATTCCGGGCGCGTATTCTGAATAAGATAAGTTTCGCAGGATTGGGTAATCAGCGTCAGCGATAGCGTATTGATCGCTTTTAAACGTCGATTGGCCCGCGCCCAGCGGGAAGATTCCATATTCAGGTTGCTGCGCATGCCTTGTAGTGCCGTGGTGCGTCGCACCAGGTCGCCCCAGGCTTTATCGACAACTTCACCATCGCCATGCTTGATACAGAGTTGCATTAATTGATATTGCGCGACCAGCAAACTTTCCAGCTCTCGATCTACTTCTTGTTTGATCGATCGCGGAGAAAAGAGCAAATCCGCCATAATCGCACACACAATACCGATAACGATCTCGCTACAACGTTCGACGGCAAACTGCGGCGTAAGCAATGGTTCCGGCTGAATGGTGATCACAATGATCAGCGCGGTATAACCGGCCAGCCCCCACGCGTACGAGTTTTCTATTCGTACCAGCGAGGATATCCAGGTACAAAAACCGGCCCAGATACAGCACACCAGAATCATCAATAATGGTGCGCGGATCATCGCAATGATGATCACCAGTCCGGCAATACAGCCAATAAATGTGCCGATGATGCGCAAAAAGCCACGATAGCGAATAGCGCCAGAATACGGTTCACCTCCCGCAGCAAAGGCCGGACCGGCGGCAACAATCGCCGCTGTCAGTACCGCCCAGCGTGGCGTTTCCAGCTGGAAGTGAAAGCCAACAAACAGCGCCAGTACAATGGCGGTCGCCAGTTTTACCGCAAAGCGAATATGTTGGTTAGCAATGGAGAAAATACCCATCGTGATTAACCAAACTCACGCAGGCGATGGGCCATTTTACGGAAGAACGAATCCTGGCTTTCGTCGCGATCTTGTTTGCCAGTGACCACCACTGTAGCAGTGGTGCCCGCAGGCCAGATGTTCTCTTGCTGGTTGTCGAGACGAATACGAACCGGAACACGTTGCGCCAAACGCACCCATTCAAGGTTAGAGTCGATGGTCGCCATCCCTTTGTCGTCACGCGTGCTGCTGGCGTTGGTGACCCCAGCGGCAACACTATCAACAGTCCCTTTCAGCACTTTGTTACTGCCAAGCGGCGTGATCTCTGCACGATACCCCGGACGCACCCCTTCCAGCTTAGTTTCTTCCATATAGGCCAGTACATAGAAGGAGTTCTGTTTCACCAGCGCAACCGCCGTTGATCCTCGAGTAATAAACTCACCGGTATAGACGTTGAGGTTGGTCACCCAGCCATCTGCTGGCGCTCGGATCACCGTGCGTTCAAGATCCAGTTTTGCCAGATCGCGGGTCGCCTGCGCTTTCGCTAACTGATGCAGAACCGTTTGTAGTACGTTGTTAGCCTGGTCGATCTCTTCGCGAGACATCGCCTGCACACCGAGACGGTTACGACGTCCGGCCTCCTGGCGTTTCTCCTGTGCCAGTACCTGATAATAAGCAACATCGGCTTGCGCTTCCTCAAGCGCCTTTTGATAGCGCGGCTGGTCGATGGTGAACAGTATCTGTCCTTTTTTCACCAGCTGGTTATCATGAACATTCACCTGGGTAATGAGTCCAGAAACGTCCGGCGCGATCGCAACGACGTCAGCGCTAAAGCGCGCGTCACGCGTCCAGGGGGATTCGGTGTAATAGACCCAGGCATTAAAAATTGCGATGAAGGCCAGAATGACTAATACGACCGTGATGGCCGTACGGGAGAATTTTCTTATTAGTGTTTTCACTTCAACCTCAAACGAACAGTCGCGATATCAAATAAAACAAGCAGCAATAGAGCGCGGTGTTGAACAACGCCGGATGCCAGACAAAGTCGTAGATACCTGTTGGCACAAGTACCCGGCGCACCAGCCAGAAAATCGCCAGTGATAAAAGCAATTCAAAAAATATCGGTGGGAAGGACAGCCCAAACACCACGATAACGGGAAACAGACTCATGTTGACCTTGGTTGTATAGAGAGAGCAGGCGTTATTATTTTCAGCATCTGTCGCCGCAGAGAAGGGCATGGAAAGCCGGGCGAGAGCAACATTGCTGTAGATTGATATTTAATATATTAGCGTAACTGTTATGCTGTTATCTATATTATGTGATCTAAATCACTTTTAAGTCAGAGTGAATAATGGAACGACTAAAACGCATGTCGGTGTTTGCCAAAGTAGTTGAATTTGGCTCTTTTACCGCCGCCGCCAGACAGCTACAGATGAGCGTTTCGTCCATCAGTCAGACGGTGTCAAAACTGGAAGATGAGTTGCAGGTAAAGCTGTTAAACCGTAGCACACGCAGCATTGGCCTGACCGAAGCCGGTAGAATTTACTACCAGGGCTGCCGTCGTATGCTTCATGAAGTGCAGGATGTTCATGAGCAACTGTATGCCTTCAATAACACCCCCATCGGGACGCTACGCATTGGCTGTTCTTCAACTATGGCACAAAATGTTCTCGCCGGGCTGACAGCCAAAATGCTGAAAGAATACCCAGGTTTGAGCGCCAATCTGGTTACCGGAATTCCAGCCCCCGACCTGATTGCCGACGGTCTGGATGTGGTGATCCGCGTCGGCGCGTTGCAGGATTCCAGCCTGTTTTCCCGCCGTCTTGGCGCGATGCCAATGGTGGTGTGCGCCGCGAAAAGCTATCTCACACAATACGGCATACCGGAAAAACCCGCCGATTTAAGTAGCCATTCATGGCTTGAATACAGCGTGCGGCCCGACAATGAATTTGAACTGATTGCACCGGAAGGGATCTCGACTCGCCTGATCCCGCAAGGGAGATTTGTGACTAATGATCCGATGACGCTGGTGCGCTGGCTAACGGCGGGTGCCGGGATCGCCTACGTGCCGCTGATGTGGGTGATCAACGAGATCAATCGTGGGGAGCTGGAGATCCTGCTGCCGCGTTATCAGTCAGATCCACGCCCGGTTTATGCGTTATATACCGAAAAAGATAAGCTGCCGCTGAAGGTACAGGTCGTGATCAACTCGCTGACGGATTATTTTGTTGAGGTCGGTAAATTGTTTCAGGAGATGCACGGGCGCGGGAAAGAGAAGTAATTCATATTGTACTGTTACGTTCTACAAACCTGTGCCAACGGGTTCCCCTCACCCTAACCCCAGAGGAGCGAGGGGACCGTTCGTGCACGTAGAAAGATTAATTATCCTTCTGAAAATAATGAAATTATTACGCAGTACCGCCAACAGTCAGGTTATCGACTTTCAACGTTGGCTGGCCCACGCCAACCGGCAAACTTTGCCCTTCTTTACCGCAGACACCCACGCCGTTATCCAGTTTCAGGTCGTTGCCAACCATCGAAATCTGCTGCATGGTTTCGATACCGGAACCAATCAACGTTGCGCCTTTCACCGGCTTCGTTACTTTACCGTTTTCAATCAGATATGCTTCTGAAGTGGAGAAAACGAATTTGCCGGAGGTGATATCCACCTGACCGCCACCAAAGTTCGGTGCATAGATACCGTACTCAACGGATTCAATAATTTCTTGCGGGGTCGATTTACCCGGCAGCATATAGGTGTTGGTCATACGCGGCATGGGCAGATGGGCGTAGGATTCACGGCGACCGTTGCCAGTCGGCGTCATCCCCATCAAACGCGCGTTGAGTTTATCCTGCATGTAGCCTTTCAGAATGCCGTTCTCAATCAGCACGTTGTACTGGCCTGGCGTACCTTCGTCATCAATCGCCACCGAACCACGGCGATCGACCATCGTGCCGTCATCAACCACGGTACACAGTTCTGAAGCCACCAGCTCCCCGACCTGTCCACTAAATACTGAAGTGCCACGGCGGTTGAAGTCGCCTTCCAGACCGTGACCTACCGCTTCATGCAACAGCACGCCCGGCCAACCTGCGCCAAGTACTACCGGCATGGTGCCCGCTGGTGCAGCAACGGCAGAAAGATTGACCAGCGCCATACGCACTGCTTCTTTTGCCCATGCATCCGCACGGACTTCGCCGTCAAGATCGGCAAGGAAGAACTCATAACTAAAACGACCGCCGCCGCCACTGGCACCGCGTTCGCGTTTGCCATCTTCTTCGACCAGAACGCTCACGGAAAGACGCACCAGCGGACGGACATCCGCCGCTAGCGTGCCGTCGGTGGCCGCAACCAGAATTAATTCATAGACACCACTGAGGCTGGCAGTCACTTCCTGTACGCGCTTGTCCGCTTCGCGAGCAACCTTATCGACGCGACGCAGGATATCCAGCTTCTCTTCACGGCTCATGCTTTGCAGCGGATCTACCGAGGTATACAACGGGCTATGCTCTACCGCGCCCAGCGTCTGTACTTTGCCATCACCACTATCACGGACGATGGTGCGCGCCGCTTGCGCACTCTGTTCCAGCGCCAGCAGGCTGATTTGGTCAGCGTAAGCAAATCCGGTTTTTTCACCGCTGATTGCACGCACGCCAACGCCCTGATCGATGTTGTAAGAACCATCTTTAATAATGCGGTCTTCTAAAACCCAGGATTCGTGATAGCTCGACTGAAAATAGAGATCGCCATAATCAAGGCGACGTTCGGCCAGTTGACCGAGGATCGCGAACAAGTCCTGATGTTTCAGGCCGTTCGCCGCTAGCAATTGTTCACTTACCAGGTTCAGACTCATCGTTTTTGCTACTCGTTAGTTACTGCAGTAGAGGATTTTTTACGGCTGCCGGATGCGGCGTGAACGCCCTATCCGGCCTACAGTTATGTTCCGGCTCGTTGGCCTTTGGCAACGATTATCATATGAGATTGGGGCAATTACGCGCCCTCGTCAAATCATTGCGCTTTTTCTTTACGCGGTTGGCGCAACACTTCGTTGATTTGCGGATCATCCAGCGGACCCGAAATGTGATAGCGCAAAATGGAGACTTTGCTCCACAGCGGCCCCAGCACTTTACTGGCGGCAAACACTGCCGCGCCAACAATGGGGTTAACCGCAAAAGCCGCAGCCACGCCCACCGTCGCAGAAATCTCTGGTGCGACAACCGCTTCCATATTCAGGTCTCGACGTACCAGATTTACCGACCCTTTCATGGCGATATCCGCCTCCAGGCCATCCACCAGCGTGTCGTCGGTGTGCATAACGCCGTCTTTAATCCACGCGGTGCTGCGAATGGAGTCAAAATAGAACCCTTCGCCAAAAGTGTCTCTGAAATCAAAACGCAGCTTACGCATCAGGGCATCTACGCTCAATAAGCGCAGCAATTGCCCGGCATGTCCGGTATTGATTTCGGTAATTTCGCCTTTACCCAGTTGAGTATGAATGATGCCATTCAACGTCGCTTCATCTGGCTGCCAGGGTGCTTTGCGCCAGTGTAAATCGTAATCCACATTAAATGACGACTGGCGTATGGGCGTCGTGACACCAAAAAATTCTGCGGCGGCATCAATTTTCTGCCCACGCAGTTTTCCTTTCAGCGAGGTACGTTCATTCCCCGGATTATTAACCCATTCACCATCGGCAGTAAGCCGCGAGAAACCAGTATCAATCAGTCCATTGGTCAGCGTTAACGTATCGCCAGAAATGGTGATATCACTGTCAATGCGACCGAATTTTTGCCCCCAGAACCAGCACTCTGTGCATCGTATTTGTGCGTCCGGCCAGCCACGGAAGTTAATGCGCTCCGTTGTCGGGAAAGGTGATGACGGCGTTGAATCACCACGAGCTTTCGCCACGCTCGGGTTGTAATAAAGATATTTGATATTCGCCAGCCACGGCGCGTTATTACGCATCGCTAGCGTGGCGTTGATTTCACGCCCTTGCGCCTCAACCAGGGTGCCATTTGCCGTCGGTTGCGAAACAATACTCAGGTTATTCCATTGCTGATTTCCCAGTGACAACATAGGCGTACGTAATGTTATGTGTTGTGGGAAACTCGCTGCACCACCGACACTCTCCGCAGCGCCTTTCTGGAACAGGGCCAGCCACTCGGCACCATTCATCGGCGGCATATTAAGTTCAACGCCACTTTGTTCCGGCAACGGCGGGAGCGTTTTACTGTCTGCCGCCCAAATAGCACGATCGAGCGTCAGCTTTTGACCAAGCAACCAGCGGCTATTGAAATGGTTATCCGCACCAGCCTGTCCGGTTAATTCAAAGCTGTTGAGATTGCCATCAACCTTAACGTTTACCGCTAGTGGTTCACCCGCAGGTTTGGCTAACGGTGAAGGTAAGTGACTACTCACATTATTCAGATCGCCGTTCAGCTCTACGTTATAGGTCGCGCCAGCATGATAAGGCAGATCAATGCCCACTTTACCATCCCACGCCACGCTGCCACTCAATGCTTCGTTCACCGCTTCAGGCAGAACGCCGGTTTTCGCCGGTTGCCAGTTACCGTTGAGATTCACCGCAACCTGGTAGGCTTTTGCCCCTTCTTTGGTGGAAAAATCCACGTTCAACGGCTGATTAAACCAGCTTGCTGTCAGTGGTTCACTTTGCAGATCGCCATTGATAAAGCTGAATTTACCGCTCAAATTTTTCAGGATGCTGTCGAGTGGTTTGATAAACAGACTGTTATTACGCAGCGTCACTTCACCTTTCGCGGTTACCAGTTCGCCGTTCAGCGGGATATCAAGATGTAAGCGAGCATTCACATCGCCGTCGAGCTGGAGTTCTTGCAGGGTCGCACCCAGAGAATCTTTCAGCGGTGTCTCATCAAAGTAAGGGCCAACGGCTTTACCCGGACCTTTAATGTCAGCGTCAATCAGCAGTTTTTCTTTTGAGTAGTCAGGGATCACTGCGGTGAGATTACTCGCGCGCACGCCGCCCAGATTAACGCCATCGGTTTTCATCCATAAACCGTCGTTAATAAAGTCCAGTTCAATATCAAGGTTAGTTAATGCAGGCCAGTCCGGCTGGAAGGCAAACTTCGCGTTGCGCAGCGGCACCAGCACTTCAAACTGACCTTCGTTGTGTTTATAGGGGAAGAGTTGCGGATTGCCACCATAAACCAGCGTCGCGTTATCCGCTTCACCGCCCTGAATCGCACCACTTAAATAATCAACCAGGTCTTTACCCATCAAGTTTTCCGGGAAATAGCGCCAGGCTTGTGAACCATCATCGGTACTGATGCCAGCCAGAATACCCAGCCAGGGTTCATCGTTAGCAGGTTGCAGGTAACGAAAACCGCCGCGCGCATGGACGGCTTTGGCTTTAACGTCAATATTACGCCCATCCAGCTGGAAACCTTTGTCATTGTTCAGCCAGCTTATAGTTGCCTGGCCGTCGGCGATTTCCAGTGGCGCACGGAATACCGTTTCGTAAGGCATCTTTGCCTGCTTCATCGACGCGGTAAGCAAACCATTTTCAACGCTGCCGGAAAGCGTCCCGGAGAAGTGTTCCGCACCCGGTAATAATTTCCATTGCTTCCAGGCCAGATCGCTCCACGATGCCTGAAAACGGGTCTTGTCTGCCGCCTGAAGCGGGATATCCAGCGCCAGAGTGTTAATCTTGCCGCTCGGTTGTGTGGAGCGCCAAACATCACCCAGTGCAGGTGAAAGTTTCGCGGCCAGCGGGCGTATGCCCTCCAGGCCTGCCAGCTCCAGATTACTAGCGCGAATCCGGAGTTCGTCACTGCGTTTATTGTCTTTGCCGTCAACGTCCTGTTCCGGTATCCAGGCCAGCGTCAATGCTCCGCTCGGCCAGGGTTTGCCGTCCATCGTGATCCGTGTATCGGGAATAGAGAACTGCCAGCCCGGATTTTCACGCGTAATATGCGCGGTCAGATTATCCACCGACAGCGTATGCGTTTGCTTCTCGCCCAACCAGCTGGCACCGCCCTGTTTCAGCCAGACGTCACCGCCGGTTACATCGCCTTTGTCGATCGTCATCCAGCCTTCAAGGGAGAACTGTGCCGTTTCCAGAGCAATATTGTCCTGCATCCATTTACCGAGCCACGGCTTCAGGTCGATGTCATCCGCCTGTAGCCAGACGCGACCATTGCTTAACAACCCCTCATCATCGCGCAAATCCATGCGCACCTGCATCACGCCGTGCTGCCCGGTAAGGCTGGAGAGGCTTACCAGGCCTTCCGCACGGTGTCGACGTGGATCGTTCAGCCAGGTGAGTTGTGGGATCGCCAGCTCGGCGCTCTGACCGGATGGCGTCAGAAAACTGACTTCACTGTCGCGGAGATCGAAATGGTCAAATTGACGAAGAAACAGATCGCTGATGTGACTGGCTTCCAGACTGTCATCGCTACCACCGCTGGTGATAGGAGTGTTGGTGCGAAAGCGCAGCTGCCAGAAAGTGAGGTCGCGAAACTGCCAGCGCATATGTAACAGGCTCTGCCAGACATCCAGCGCCAGAGTAACGCGTTTAACCGAAAATTCGCCGCCATCTTTTAGTTCTGCACGGATATCGTGTGCTTCAAGCGTCGGGCCAAAATTCTGCCAGCTGGCTGAGAGCTGACTGGCTTCTACCGGCATGCCAGTCGCGGATTCTATTTTGTTGAGGATTTCCGGACGCCAGGCGTCAAGATGCGGTAAAGCAATACGCAGGCCGCTAACCAGCAGGGCAGCGATCACAACGAGCGCGGCTCCAGTAAGCAGTAAAATCCCCGGCAATCGCCTCACCCGTCACTCCTTGTCTGCTAAAAATGTGACTCAAAAACCCTTTGCCGGATGGCGGCCCAGCATCTGTTTACATCATTACGACGTCAAACTGCTCCTGGTTATAGAGCGGTTCAATTTGTACTTTAACCTGTTTGCCAACGAAAATTTCCACTTCCGCCAGCGAGTGTGACTCTTCGCCTTTCAAGGCTTCGGCTACTGCCGGAGAAGCATAGACCAGGAAACGGTCGGAGTCGTAAGCATGGTGGACACGAACAATCTCGCGCATGATTTCATAGCATACCGTTTCCACGGTTTTCACCGTTCCGCGACCGTGGCAGGTTGGGCATTCGTTACACAGTACGTGCTCAATGCTTTCGCGGGTGCGTTTACGCGTCATCTCCACCAGCCCCAGCGCCGAAAAACCATTAACGCTGGTTTTCACCCGGTCTTTGCTCAACGCCTGCTCCAGCGAATGCAGCACGCGGCGGCGGTGATCTTCATTATTCATATCGATGAAATCAATAATGATAATCCCGCCCAGATTACGCAACCGTAACTGGCGAGCGATAGCCTGCGTCGCTTCAATATTGGTATTGAAAATAGTGTCGTCCAGATTGCGATGACCGACAAACGCTCCGGTATTGATGTCCACGGTGGTCATCGCTTCGGTCTGGTCGATAATCAGATAACCACCGGATTTCAGTTCTACTTTGCGTTCCAACGCTCGCTGGATTTCGTTTTCGACATCAAAGAGATCGAAAATCGGCTGGCGTCCGGTGTAATGCTCCAGCTTGCTGGTCATCTCGGGAATGTACTCCGAGGTAAACTCCAGCAATGCTTCGTAAGTCAGGCGTGAGTCAACGCGAATGCGGTCCAGTTCGGCGTCGGCAAAATCACGCAGAACACGCTGCGCCAGCGCCAGTTCGCCGTACAGCTGATAACGGGTCTGCGGGCGCTTTTTACGCTCCATAACTTTGGTCCAGACGCGTTTCAGATAAGCGGCATCGGAGGCCAGTTCAGCCTCGCCAACCCCTTCCGCTGCAGTGCGGATGATAAACCCGCCCTGCTCGTCGCAATACTCTGCGACCACTTTTTTCAGGCGTTCACGTTCTGATTCGCTTTCAATTCGTTGGGAAACCCCAACGTGAGAAGCCCCTGGCATAAATACCAGATAGCGAGAAGGCAGCGTGATATCGGTGGTCAGGCGCGCACCTTTAGTGCCAAGCGGATCTTTCACCACCTGCACCATCAGATCTTGCCCCTGACGAACCAGTTCCGAGATGTCGCGCACCGTGAATTGCTTTTGTTCTTCACCCGCCACACATTCGGTATGCGGCATGATGTCGGATGCATGAAGAAACGCGGCTTTATCCAGCCCAATATCTACAAAAGCCGCCTGCATACCCGGAAGTACACGACTTACACGACCCTTGTAGATATTGCCTACTATTCCGCGTCGCGCCTCACGTTCAATATGAATTTCCTGCAGAATACCGCCATCAATATACGCCACTCGCGTTTCCGAAGGCGTTACGTTTACTAACAATTCAGCCGTCATGTTTATCCCTTTTCTCACGCAGTGCGTTAAAATTACTTAATAATTCATACGTTTCAACCAGCGGTAAGCCGACTACGGCGTGATAGCTGCCATTTATCTTCCTGACAAAACAGCCACCCAGCCCCTGAATACCGTATGCACCTGCTTTATCTAACGGTTCACCGCTGGCGACATAGCCCGCGATGTCTTCGTCTGTTAACGTTCTGAAAGTCACATCGGTGACCACCAGGCAATCGAGAATATGCTGGCTGTCGGCCAACGCCACTGCCGTCATCACCTGATGGGTCTGACCCGATAATTTGCGCAACATCTGCGCCGCATGCTCTGCGTCGCGCGGTTTCTCGAGCACTTCTCCGTTCAGGATAACGATAATATCCGCACCCAGCACCGGGAGATCCTGTGCCGTTTGCGCGACACCCGCCTGTGCTTTCTCGCGTGCCAGACGCACAACATACTGCTGCGCGCTCTCCTGCGGCTGACGCTGCTCCTCAATGCCCGTAACAATACGTTCAAAGGTCACGCCAAGTTGCGCAAGTAACTCCTGACGACGCGGAGAACCGGAAGCTAAATACAGAGAAGTCATAGAAACCTTTATTGCACGGCAAACTGCTGACGGACTTTACGCATCAGCAAGAAAATCCACGGCCAGAGCACCCCATTGACTACACTACTCCAGAACACTTCCGGTCTGAAAGAGACGTTAATCACTAAAAACTCTGCCCAGAAAACAATAATATCCACCACCAGCGAAAGCAACATGACGACCAGCGCCTGCTGCCATAATGCGAGGTTGCGGAAAAGCTGGTATTTCAGCGCCACCAGGTAAGCAATGATGCTCATCGCCAATACGCGTACGCCAAGCATCGAGCCGCTGATCAGATCCAGTATGGCACCCATCACAAAACCTGTGCCCACATTTACGCGATGGGGCAAGGCCAGGATCCAATACAACAAGATAAGTAACACCCAGTTTGGCCGGAAAACAATCAGGTTATCCGGCCAGGGCATGATTTGCAGCAACAGCGCAATGAGGAAAGAGAGCCAGATTACCCAGCGTCCCTGGCTACGATAGCTCGCCACTATTGCCCTCCCGGCGCACGCGCAGGCGGTTGAGCACCACTTTGCGGCGGCGTAGCCCTTTGTGGAGAGCGATTAGCAGCGGGCTGTGTCGGCGCAACAGGCGCAGTAGCTGCATTTCCTGTCGCCGGTTGCTGCGGAGTCGGCTGAGCGATCCCCGTTGCCGGTTCAGGTAACTTTGGCCCCATCGCGTCTGGCGAAGGCAATACCTGCGGCATCATCTGCATCAGACGTTCATTAGCAACACGATGCACCTCTTCCGGCGTCATCGGGTTAGCGCCGTTACGATCCGCGCCCCACAGCAGCAGCAGATAACGCAAACGTTGCAGTCCTGCAGTCGGACGCGCCTGGATCACAGTATAAGCGCGCTGGGTATCGAGTTTTACGGAAGAGACAACCGCGACCGGATAGCCTTCCGGGAAACGACCGCCCAGACCGGAGGTCACCAGCACATCACCAACACGAATATCCGTATTCGCTGGCAGATGCTCAAGCTGCAAATCATCCGTACAACCGTTACCGGCTGCAATTACGCGGATATCGTTGCGCAGCACCTGGATTGGCAGCGCGTGGGTCGCATCACAAATCAGCAGCACGCGACTGGTCAGTTTAGCGACGGCCACCACCTGACCAACAACACCTTTGTCGCTGATGACCGGCTGGCCTTCATAAACGCCATTAACGCTACCTTTATCGATAACAACTTGATCGCTATAAGGATCGTTAACCGTGGAGATAACCTGAGTCACCATTTTCTGCTCATCCTGACGCAGCGGGGAACCCAGCAGCTCGCGCAGACGCGCGTTCTCCTGTTTGTATTGTCCAAGCATCAGCAGTTCACTGTTTTTCAGCAACAGTTCCTGACGTAACGCCCGGTTTTCAAGTTCTAGTTGGTCACGCGAGGCCAGCGTCTGCGATATGCCATCCAGCAATTCACGAGGAGCATTGGAAACAAAGTAGAAAGGACTGACGGCGGTATCCATATAAGTACGGATTTGACTGAACGTCCCCAGGCGGCTGTCGGCAATAATAATGCCGAGCGCCACCAGCACCGCCAGAATAAGGCGAATCTGTAGCGACGGGCCACGGCTAAAAATTGGCTTCATAAGTTATGCGTATTCTCGTATCAGACCAGGCAGGGTAAACAGACGCTTCCCCTGCCTGCATCCGATTACTCTTCGCTGAACAGGTCGCCGCCGTGCATGTCGATCATTTCCAGCGCTTTGCCGCCACCGCGCGCCACACAGGTCAGCGGGTCTTCAGCAACAACGACTGGAATGCCGGTTTCTTCCATTAACAAACGGTCAAGGTTACGCAGCAGTGCGCCACCACCGGTGAGCACCATGCCGCGCTCGGAGATGTCGGAAGCCAGTTCCGGCGGGCACTGTTCCAGTGCAACCATTACCGCGCTCACAATACCGGTCAGCGGTTCCTGCAGTGCTTCGAGGATTTCGTTGGAGTTCAGGGTAAAACCGCGTGGAACACCTTCTGCCAGGTTACGGCCACGAACTTCGATTTCACGGACTTCATCGCCCGGGTAAGCCGAACCGATTTCGTGCTTGATACGTTCTGCGGTGGCTTCACCGATCAGAGAACCGTAATTACGACGCACATAGTTGATGATAGCTTCGTCGAAACGATCACCACCAATGCGCACGGAAGAGGAGTAAACCACGCCGTTCAAGGAGATAACAGCAACTTCAGTGGTACCACCACCGATATCAACCACCATAGAACCGGTCGCTTCAGAAACCGGCAGGCCAGCACCAATTGCGGCAGCCATCGGTTCTTCAATCAGGAAGACTTCACGGGCACCAGCGCCCTGCGCGGATTCACGAATTGCGCGGCGTTCAACCTGGGTCGCGCCAACCGGTACACAAACCAGAACGCGCGGGCTTGGACGCATAAAGCTGTTGCTGTGCACTTGTTTGATGAAGTGCTGGAGCATTTTTTCAGTCACGAAGAAGTCGGCGATAACGCCGTCTTTCATTGGGCGAATGGCAGCAATATTGCCCGGCGTACGGCCCAGCATCTGCTTCGCGTCATGACCTACTGCAGCTACGCTTTTCGGTGAACCGGCACGATCCTGACGAATGGCCACCACGGAAGGCTCATTCAATACGATGCCTTGTCCTTTTACATAAATGAGGGTATTCGCAGTACCCAGGTCAATGGACAAGTCATTGGAAAACATGCCACGAAATTTTTTCAACATACTAAGGGATAATCCTGAAAGCTGGGGCGGAAAAGAAAATCCGCTTACTTTACCAACCACACGCAGCAGCGACAAGGCGCAAAAATCATCTGCTACGGTGAAAATTAGTGCAGTTCGTTTCCTTTGTTACAAATCTCTGCCTGAGTCCAGAAAGGCTTAATGCATCAGCAGCATTCCTCGCCTGTTTGCAACCGCGTAAGGTCATTCATCTGCATATGTGCTGCAACAATCTGGCGAGCAGACAAGCACACTCCCATGAGACGCAGCGCGCGTTATTCTACGTGAAAACGGATTAAACGGCAGGTTAAACCGAGTATCTTTGTGAATATTTTTTCACGTTAGTATCAAGTGGCTGTGAGGACGCGAAAAAATCCCCTTGCCCGCCTGTAACACCGCGCTGAATCAGGGTCTGCCACTCGCTTCGCGAACGCACGCCGGTGGCGTAAACGTGGGTGCTGGTCCCGGAGCAGGCTTCCACCAGGCTTTGAACCAGCAGCTGGTTCTCCGTTCGCTTCTCAATGTTCCTGACCAGCCCCGGATGGAGCTTGAGTAACTCAACATTAAGTTCTTTGATCCAACTGGTGCTTACCAGCGTCAAACCAGCCTGGTTGACGGCTACCCGTACCCCTAAAGCATTCACTAAACGAATAACAGGTTGTAAACGACTGATATGTTGACCTACATCGGCCTCTGCAAGTTCAATAATTATGCGTTTTCGTTGTGATTTTTCACATTGCATTAACGTATCGCGCAGCCAACGCTGAAAACGCGGACGAATCAGCGACTCAACGGTAACCTGAATCGCCAGATTTTCCTCTGGCCAGTAACGCAATAGTGGAATAAGACGGCTGATTTGCAGACGGTCATACTCTTCCGATAAGCCAAACTGCAAGACCATCGGCATATACTCCGCCGAGCTAACCTCTTCATTACCATCGAAGATGCGGCACATGAGTTCGCGATGATGAACCTGACCTTCGCGAGTAACCGCCGGTTTTTGATAAAGGCGCGGGCCGCCGCGACTGAGCATTTGCTCGATAAGCGTACGCCAGCGAACATTACCGCGTCCTTTTTCAGGCAACGAGTCATCATAAATAGCCCAGCTATTGCCACCCTGCAATCCCGCATTACGCGTGGCAGACTCTGCATGTTCCATTACCTGCTCGGTATCCTGACCACTACGCCAGGCACAGATACCAATGTGGATCATATCGTCGCGATCGAGCATTTTATTGTTCGGCAAGGTATCGACGGCTTTGATTAACTGACTGGCTATGCTCTCTGCCTCTTTTAACGTCCGGTGCGGTAACAGCGCAGCAAAATCACTGCGGTGGTAACGCGCCAGCAGTGCGCCAGGGTAGCGCATCATAAATGTCGACAGCAGATTCGTCAGAGTGAAGAACTGTTCTTCAACCTGGCTGTGCCCCCAGGTATCGCTCAACATATTGAAATCCGGCAGACGAATCATCATCACGATCCCGTGGGTACCTACTTTCTCCTGATCTTCCAGTAACGTTGCTAACTGATTATCGAAAAAGAGTCGGTTATTGAGGCCGGTTTTCACGTCCTGTGCGGCATAAGAGCGGATCAGCGTATCAAGACGGCTGTGTTGTTCGCGTGCGTTCTGAATTTCACGAAGCAGCGTATCCAGCGCACTGCTGGTTCTGGGCGGCCATTCATAGATGGTTCCCAACACATTAGAGCCACGCTCACCGTTTAAGATACGAGTAGCCCGGGTTTCCAGCAATTCTTGCCCGGCAAGTTGCCGTTGTAACCAGCGTACCGCCAGAAAGAGCATAAGAATGATAAAGCCAATCGCCCCCGTGAGCGGCGCGGTGGTCATCAACGAATGGAAATAGTTGCCCATCGGATCCTGATAAACCAGACGCAACGACATCCCCGGATGCTTTATCAACGGAACGCTCAGTTCACGAAACAGATCGCTGGTGCCAACCGGACGATAACTACCATTTCTGGCCAGGGTATAAACCTGTTTATCACCATGCAGCAGGTCTACACGAACGATATCTGCTGACACCATTAATTCGGTAATTTGTGGCCTTAATGCGCTGAAGTCATTCGACACAAGGTGGGTATCAATCGCCGTCGCCACCGCCTGAACGCGATGACTAAACTTATACTGAATGGCGTTGTAGAAACTTAGCGAACAGCCCAGCAAAGTCACAAAAATTGTTAACCCGGTGAGCAGCGTAACAAAGGCCGAAAATTTCGTCGTTAATCTCATCCTTGTGTTAACTCCGATAGTGAGGAAGCGGGCATACTAGCAAATCAGATTTATCTCGCAATTTATTGCGCTTCATCGGCTTTGCTTTTCCATTAGCGAGTATAGTCTTCAGAAATTATTTTCCAATCCATCATGCACATGAGGACCACTTATGCAGGCGTTACTTTTAGAACAGCAGGACGGCAAAACTCTCGCATCAGTACAGACTCTGGACGAAAGTCGCCTGCCGGAGGGCGATGTCACGGTCGATGTTCACTGGTCGAGCCTGAACTATAAAGATGCGCTGGCGATTACCGGTAAGGGAAAAATCATCCGTAATTTTCCGATGATTCCTGGGATCGATTTTGCCGGAACTGTACGCACCAGCGAAGATCCGCGTTTTCATGCCGGTCAGGAGGTGTTACTCACTGGCTGGGGCGTTGGTGAAAACCACTGGGGTGGGCTGGCGGAGCAGGCGCGAGTGAAAGGTGACTGGCTGGTTGCCATGCCGCAAGGGCTGGACGCGCGTAAAGCAATGATTATCGGTACTGCCGGTTTTACCGCCATGCTGTGTGTGATGGCGCTGGAAGATGCCGGTGTTCGCCCGCAGGACGGGGAGATTGTCGTGACGGGTGCCAGTGGTGGCGTCGGCAGTACCGCCGTGGCGCTGCTGCATAAGTTGGGTTATCAGGTCGTTGCCGTTTCCGGTCGCGAAAGTACCCATGAATATCTGAAAAGTTTAGGTGCCAGCCGTATTCTCCCTCGTGATGAGTTTGCCGAATCCCGTCCTCTGGAAAAACAAGTCTGGGCTGGGGCAATTGACACTGTTGGCGACAAAGTCCTGGCAAAAGTGCTGGCGCAAATGAATTACGGCGGCTGCGTGGCGGCCTGTGGTCTGGCGGGTGGTTTTACTCTGCCAAGCACGGTCATGCCATTTATTCTGCGTAATGTCCGTTTGCAAGGGGTGGATTCAGTAATGACGCCACCAGAACGCCGCGCACAAGCCTGGCAGCGACTGGTCGCCGATTTACCGGAATCATTCTATACCCAGGCGGCAAAAGAGATATCTCTGTCAGAGGCACCGAACTTTGCCGAGGCCATCATTAATAACCAGATCCAAGGTCGCACGCTGGTGAAGGTTAACTAACCATTTAGCAAGGAATAATAAGAGAGGGAACTCATTTTGACATCATTATTCAATCGGTTAACGGGAAAAGCGGTTAGCCGGACAGCTTTCGTCGAACACCTTGGTCAGGAAGTTGTACAACATCATCCAAACTGGAAAGTCATGATTTCGACTGACCACAAATTGA
Organism: Shigella sp. SIG3; assembly: GCF_053555855.1. Lineage (NCBI taxonomy): Bacteria > Pseudomonadati > Pseudomonadota > Gammaproteobacteria > Enterobacterales > Enterobacteriaceae > Shigella > Shigella sp. SIG3. The sequence continues at coordinate 8,172 of NZ_JBQZXE010000022.1, read as the reverse complement.
TGCGCATTGATACTCCTCTAAACAGCCATTATTGATACGCCTCCGTCGCCTGTTAGGTTTATGGTGCTTTGCCTGGGCGACACTACGCTTAACCTGTTACTGATTTCTGGTACCATGGGGTGAATAATCTGATTTTATTTGACTACAAATTAACCACTCGAACCTATTTAATGCTGAGAATTGTCAGTTGGTTGATTTTGCGTGCTTTAGCATTCACATCTATCCAGACGATGCAGTGAAAATTGGGTAATCCCCAGCAACCGCTGCGTAATGTCGTCTATCTTGTCGCGATCCTGGCATCCCTACATTATTTGTGGTCTGTGAAGATTATCTCATTGCAGCCCCTCATCTTCGCAGGGCTGGCTTTTCAGCTTTTCACCTTACGTTATAAGAAGTTCCGTCGATGATGGCGCTAATTTCGTGAATTGTGCGGCTTGTTGCAAATTACACGGTGTTGAAGGTTATTTACATGTTAGCTGTTGATTATCTTCCCTGATAAGACCAGTATTTAGCTGCCAATTGCTACGAAATCGTTATAATGTGCGACCTCGTCCTCCCTGACGCAGTTTTTGCGCTGCGGAAAAGGTGACATTGGCGCAACGAAGGTATATTTTGTTTTTTGCCGGAGGATAGCAGCAGATCGCTGCACAATGTCCGTCAAGTCTAACATTGACACTCTGGGGCAAAATAGACCGGCGTCCCGGCCTGCTGGAATTTATCGCTATGCATACAGCTGTCGGGGCATACGCTTTACAGACGGCGGTGAAACGCCTGTCACAATCACACTAAACAAAGAGTACGGAACCCACTCATGGATATTCGTAAGATTAAAAAACTGATCGAGCTGGTTGAAGAATCAGGCATCTCCGAACTGGAAATTTCTGAAGGCGAAGAGTCAGTACGCATTAGCCGTGCAGCTCCTGCCGCAAGTTTCCCTGTGATGCAACAAGCTTACGCTGCACCAATGATGCAGCAGCCAGCTCAATCTAACGCAGCCGCTCCGGCGACCGTTCCTTCCATGGAAGCGCCAGCAGCAGCGGAAATCAGTGGTCACATCGTACGTTCCCCGATGGTTGGTACTTTCTACCGCACCCCAAGCCCGGACGCAAAAGCGTTCATCGAAGTGGGTCAGAAAGTCAACGTGGGCGATACCCTGTGCATCGTTGAAGCCATGAAAATGATGAACCAGATCGAAGCGGACAAATCCGGTACCGTGAAAGCAATTCTGGTCGAAAGTGGACAACCGGTAGAATTTGACGAGCCGCTGGTCGTCATCGAGTAACGAGGCGAACATGCTGGATAAAATTGTTATTGCCAACCGCGGCGAGATTGCATTGCGTATTCTTCGTGCCTGTAAAGAACTGGGCATCAAGACTGTCGCTGTGCACTCCAGCGCGGATCGCGATCTAAAACACGTATTACTGGCAGATGAAACGGTCTGTATTGGCCCTGCTCCGTCAGTACAAAGTTATCTGAACATCCCGGCAATCATCAGCGCCGCTGAAATCACCGGCGCAGTAGCAATCCATCCGGGTTACGGCTTCCTCTCCGAGAACGCCAACTTTGCCGAGCAGGTTGAACGCTCCGGCTTTATCTTCATCGGCCCGAAAGCAGAAACCATTCGCCTGATGGGCGACAAAGTATCCGCAATCGCGGCGATGAAAAAAGCGGGCGTTCCTTGCGTACCTGGTTCTGACGGCCCGCTGGGCGACGATATGGATAAAAACCGCGCCATTGCTAAACGCATTGGTTATCCGGTGATTATCAAAGCCTCCGGCGGCGGCGGCGGTCGCGGTATGCGCGTAGTGCGCGGCGACGCTGAACTGGCACAATCCATCTCCATGACCCGTGCGGAAGCGAAAGCTGCTTTCAGCAACGATATGGTTTACATGGAGAAATACCTGGAGAATCCTCGCCACATCGAGATTCAGGTACTGGCTGACGGTCAGGGCAACGCTATCTATCTGGCGGAACGTGACTGCTCCATGCAGCGCCGCCACCAGAAAGTGGTCGAAGAAGCACCAGCACCGGGCATTACCCCGGAACTGCGTCGCTACATCGGCGAACGTTGCGCTAAAGCGTGTGTTGATATCGGCTATCGCGGTGCAGGTACTTTCGAGTTCCTGTTCGAAAACGGCGAGTTCTATTTCATCGAAATGAACACCCGTATTCAGGTAGAACACCCGGTTACAGAAATGATCACCGGCGTTGACCTGATCAAAGAACAGCTGCGTATCGCTGCCGGTCAACCGCTGTCGATCAAGCAAGAAGAAGTTCACGTTCGCGGCCATGCGGTGGAATGTCGTATCAACGCCGAAGATCCGAACACCTTCCTGCCAAGCCCAGGCAAAATCACCCGTTTCCACGCACCTGGCGGTTTTGGCGTACGTTGGGAGTCTCATATCTACGCGGGCTACACCGTACCGCCGTACTATGACTCAATGATCGGTAAGCTGATTTGCTACGGTGAAAACCGTGACGTGGCGATTGCCCGCATGAAGAATGCGCTGCAGGAGCTGATCATCGACGGTATCAAAACCAACGTTGATCTGCAGATCCGCATCATGAATGACGAGAACTTCCAGCATGGTGGCACTAACATCCACTATCTGGAGAAAAAACTCGGTCTTCAGGAAAAATAAGACTGCAAAAGCGTCAAAAGGCCGGATTTTCCGGCCTTTTTTATTACTGGGGATCGACAACCCCCATAAGGTACAATCCTCGCTTTCTTCACCCATCAGGGACAAAAAATGGACACTAGTTTTGTTCAGGCCCATAAAGAGGCGCGCTGGGCGCTGGGGCTGACCCTTTTGTATCTGGCAGTTTGGTTAGTAGATGCTTACTTACCTGGCGTTGCCCCCGGTTTTACCGGCTTTCCGCGCTGGTTTGAGATGGCCTGCATCCTGACGCCGCTACTGTTTATTGGACTGTGCTGGGCGATGGTGAAATTTATCTATCGCGATATCCCACTGGAGGATGACGATGCAGCTTGAAGTAATTCTACCGCTGGTCGCCTATCTGGTGGTGGTGTTCGGTATCTCGGTTTATGCGATGCGTAAACGGAGCACCGGCACCTTCCTTAATGAGTATTTCCTCGGCAGCCGCTCTATGGGCGGTATTGTGCTGGCGATGACGCTCACCGCGACCTATATCAGTGCCAGTTCGTTTATCGGCGGGCCAGGAGCTGCTTATAAATACGGGCTGGGCTGGGTATTGCTGGCGATGATTCAGCTTCCTGCTGTCTGGCTTTCACTCGGTATTCTCGGCAAGAAGTTTGCGATTCTTGCGCGCCGCTACAATGCAGTGACGCTGAACGATATGCTGTTTGCCCGCTACCAGAGTCGTCTTCTGGTGTGGCTGGCGAGTTTGAGTTTGCTGGTTGCGTTCGTTGGTGCGATGACCGTGCAGTTTATCGGCGGTGCGCGCCTGCTGGAAACCGCGGCGGGTATTCCTTATGAAACCGGGCTGCTGATTTTTGGTATCAGCATTGCGTTATATACCGCCTTTGGTGGCTTTCGCGCCAGCGTGCTGAACGACACCATGCAAGGGCTTGTGATGCTGATTGGCACCGTTGTGCTGCTTATTGGCGTGGTACATGCCGCTGGCGGCTTAAGCAACGCAGTACAGACCTTGCAAACCATCGATCCGCAACTGGTTACGCCACAAGGCGCTGACGATATTCTGTCGCCTGCCTTTATGACGTCGTTCTGGGTACTGGTGTGCTTTGGCGTGATTGGCCTGCCGCATACTGCGGTGCGCTGTATCTCTTATAAAGACAGCAAAGCAGTACACCGGGGGATCATCATCGGTACGATTGTAGTCGCAATCCTGATGTTCGGTATGCACCTAGCCGGAGCGTTAGGTCGTGCAGTGATCCCCGATCTCACCGTACCGGATCTGGTGATCCCGACGTTAATGGTAAAAGTGCTGCCACCTTTTGCTGCCGGGATCTTTCTGGCTGCACCTATGGCTGCGATCATGTCGACAATTAACGCCCAACTGCTGCAAAGTTCCGCTACGATCATTAAAGATCTCTATCTGAATATCCGTCCGGATCAAATGCAAAACGAGACGCGTCTGAAGCGGATGTCGGCGGTAATTACGTTAGTTCTCGGCGCGTTGCTGCTGCTTGCCGCCTGGAAGCCGCCAGAAATGATCATCTGGCTGAATTTGCTGGCCTTCGGTGGGCTGGAAGCCGTTTTCCTGTGGCCGCTGGTGCTGGGTCTTTACTGGGAACGCGCCAACGCCAAAGGCGCGCTAAGTGCGATGATCGTTGGCGGCGTGCTGTATGCCGTACTCGCGACGCTGAATATTCAGTACCTGGGCTTCCACCCTATCGTGCCCTCGTTACTACTAAGTTTGCTGGCTTTCCTGGTCGGAAACCGTTTCGGTACATCCGTCCCGCAAGCTACCGTTTTGACTACTGATAAATAAAGAGTTTTGCCATGCCTTGGATCCAACTGAAACTGAACACCACCGGCGCGAACGCGGAAGATCTTAGCGATGCGCTGATGGAAGCGGGTGCCGTTTCTATCACTTTTCAGGATACCCACGATACGCCAGTATTTGAGCCGCTGCCGGGCGAAACGCGCCTGTGGGGCGACACCGATGTGATTGGTCTGTTCGACGCTGAAACCGATATGAACGACGTGGTGGCGATTCTGGAAAACCATCCGCTGCTCGGCGCAGGCTTCGCGCATAAAACCGAACAACTAGAAGATAAAGACTGGGAGCGCGAATGGATGGATAATTTCCACCCGATGCGCTTTGGTGAACGACTGTGGATCTGCCCTAGCTGGCGTGATGTGCCGGACGAAAACGCCGTCAACGTGATGTTAGATCCAGGGCTGGCGTTTGGTACGGGTACCCATCCAACCACCTCTCTGTGCCTGCAATGGCTCGACAGCCTCGATTTAACCGGTAAAACAGTCATCGACTTTGGCTGTGGTTCCGGCATTCTGGCGATCGCGGCGCTGAAACTGGGTGCAGCAAAAGCCATTGGTATTGATATCGATCCGCAGGCGATTCAGGCCAGCCGCGATAACGCCGAACGTAATGGCGTTTCTGACCGTCTGGAACTCTACTTACCGAAAGATCAGCCAGAAGAAATGAAAGCCGACGTGGTGGTCGCTAACATCCTTGCAGGCCCATTACGTGAACTGGCACCGTTAATCAGCGTCCTGCCGGTTTCAGGCGGTTTGCTGGGCCTTTCCGGTATTCTGGCAAGCCAGGCAGAGAGCGTTTGTGAAGCTTATGCCGATAGCTTCGCACTGGACCCGGTCGTGGAAAAAGAAGAGTGGTGCCGTATTACCGGTCGTAAGAATTAACCTTCGCATCGCCGTAGGGTGACGCGGGGCGAAGTGCGAGCAAGCTCACAAAAGGCACGTAAATTTGCCGATTATTTACGCAAATTTGCGTGCCAAAATTTTCATTCATAAAGAAAAATTGAGAACTTACTCAAATTTCTTTGAGTGTAAATTTTAGTCACTATTTTCTAATATGATGATTTTTATGAGTAATTATCGCACCACGCTCATTTTAAATGCAATTCTTTGATCCATCTCAGAGGATTGGTCAAAGTTTGGCCTTTCATCTCGTGCAAAAAATGCGTAATATACGCCGCCTTGCAGTCACAGTATGGTCATTTCTTAACTCATGCGCATCGGACAATATCAGCTCAGAAATCGCCTGATCGCAGCGCCCATGGCTGGCATTACAGACAGACCTTTTCGGACGTTGTGCTACGAGATGGGAGCCGGATTGACAGTATCCGAGATGATGTCTTCTAACCCACAGGTTTGGGAAAGCGACAAATCTCGTTTACGGATGGTGCACATTGATGAACCCGGTATTCGCACCGTGCAAATTGCTGGTAGCGCTCCGAAAGAAATGGCAGATGCAGCACGTATTAACGTGGAAAGCGGTGCCCAGATTATTGATATCAATATGGGTTGCCCGGCTAAAAAAGTGAATCGCAAGCTCGCAGGTTCAGCCCTCTTGCAGTACCCGGATGTCGTTAAATCGATCCTTACCGAGGTCGTCAATGCAGTGGACGTTCCTGTTACCCTGAAGATTCGCACCGGCTGGGCACCGGAACACCGTAACTGCGAAGAGATTGCCCAACTGGCTGAAGACTGTGGCATTCAGGCTCTGACCATTCATGGCCGTACACGCGCCTGTTTGTTCAATGGAGAAGCTGAGTACGACAGTATTCGGGCAGTTAAGCAGAAAGTTTCCATTCCGGTTATCGCGAATGGCGACATTACTGACCCGCTTAAAGCCAGAGCTGTGCTCGACTATACAGGGGCGGATGCCCTGATGATAGGCCGCGCAGCTCAGGGAAGACCCTGGATCTTTCGGGAAATCCAGCATTATCTGGACACTGGGGAGTTGCTGCCCCCGCTGCCTTTGGCAGAGGTTAAGCGCTTGCTTTGCGCGCACGTTCGGGAACTGCATGACTTTTATGGTCCGGCAAAAGGGTACCGAATTGCACGTAAACACGTTTCCTGGTATCTCCAGGAACACGCTCCAAATGACCAGTTTCGGCGCACATTCAACGCCATTGAGGATGCCAGCGAACAGCTGGAGGCGTTGGAGGCATACTTCGAAAATTTTGCGTAAACAGAAATAAAGAGCTGACAGAACTATGTTCGAACAACGCGTAAATTCTGACGTACTGACCGTTTCTACCGTTAACTCTCAGGATCAGGTAACCCAAAAACCCCTGCGTGACTCGGTTAAACAGGCACTGAAGAACTATTTTGCTCAACTGAATGGTCAGGATGTGAATGACCTCTATGAGCTGGTACTGGCTGAAGTAGAACAGCCCCTGTTGGACATGGTGATGCAATACACCCGTGGTAACCAGACCCGTGCTGCGCTGATGATGGGCATCAACCGTGGTACGCTGCGTAAAAAATTGAAAAAATACGGCATGAACTAATTCAGGTTAGCTAAATGCTTGATTAAAAAGGCGCTACTCGGCATAGGGAAGCGCCTTTTTTATAGGTGTCACAAAGGGAGTGACCATGAGAACAGGATGTGAACCGACCCGGTTTGGTAATGAAGCTAAGACCATTATTCACGGTGATGCCCTTGCCGAACTTAAAAAGCTACCTACTGAAAGCGTCGATCTGCTCTTTGCCGACCCACCGTATAACATCGGTAAAAATTTTGATGGTTTGATCGAAGCCTGGAAAGAAGATCTGTTTATCGACTGGCTGTTTGAAGTGATTGCAGAGTGCCACCGCGTTCTGAAAAAGCAGGGCAGCATGTACATTATGAACAGTACGGAAAACATGCCCTTTATCGATCTCCAGTGCCGCAAGCTTTTTACCATCAAAAGTCGCATCGTCTGGTCATATGACAGTTCTGGAGTACAGGCGAAAAAACACTACGGCTCCATGTACGAACCCATCCTGATGATGGTGAAAGACGCAAAGAACTACACATTCAACGGTGATGCTATTCTGGTAGAAGCCAAAACCGGATCGCAGCGCGCGTTGATCTATTATCGCAAAAATCCTCCACAGCCATACAATCATCAAAAAGTACCGGGTAACGTCTGGGATTTTCCACGCGTGCGTTATTTGATGGATGAATATGAGAACCACCCGACGCAAAAACCGAAAGCCTTACTGAAACGCATTATTCTCGCCTCTTCCAACCCAGGCGATATCGTTCTCGACCCGTTTGCCGGTAGCTTTACTACCGGTGCCGTAGCCATCGCCAGCGGACGAAAATTCATTGGTATTGAGATCAACAGCGAGTACATCAAAATGGGGCTTCGACGGCTGGATGTCGCGTCGCATTACTCCGCGGAAGAACTGGCGAAAGTGAAAAAAAGAAAGACCGGCAACCTGTCAAAACGAAGCCGGTTAAGCGAAGTTGACCCCGATCTCATTGCAAAGTAAAGGAAGTGTAAGCCTGGTTTTCAGATTATTCATTTCGTGTATATTTCCTGCCAGACTTGGTTAAACATGCACAGGCTCAGGTAATGATTCGCAAGTATTGGTGGCTCGTCGTTTTCGCTGTCTTCGTTTTTCTGTTTGATACTTTACTGATGCAGTGGATTGAACTGCTGACAACAGAAACAGACAAATGCCGTAATATGAACTCAGTTAATCCACTAAAACTGGTTAACTGTGACGAACTGAATTTTCAGGACAGAAT
>NZ_JBQZXE010000021.1:0-37656 GCF_053555855.1 Shigella sp. SIG3 | reverse complement strand
CGGAAAATGAAGAACGTGTACCAGCAGAATATCTGCCACGTATTTCTGGTGTCTTCGAGCATTGCGAATCACGGAAAGAGTTTTATGGACGTCAGTTAGAAACCGCTGCTAGCCATTATGAAACGCAACTGCGCCCGCCCTTCTTCCGCGCACTGGTCGATTATGTCAATCAGGGCAATAGCGCTTTTGACTGCCCGGGTCATCAGGGAGGTGAGTTTTTCCGTCGTCATCCGGCAGGGAATCAGTTCGTGGAGTACTTCGGAGAAACGCTGTTCCGTTCCGACTTATGCAACGCAGACGTAGCAATGGGCGATCTGCTGATTCACGAAGGCGCGCCATGCATTGCACAGCAACATGCGGCAAAAGTGTTTAATGCCGATAAAACATACTTCGTTCTAAATGGCACTTCATCTTCTAACAAAGTGGTTTTAAACGCCCTGCTAACACCGGGTGATCTGGAAACGGCACGTAACCCGTATGGCTTTATCGGTGGCATTGATGCGCACTGTTTTGAAGAAAGTTACCTGCGTGAGCTGATCGCGGAAGTCGCACCGCAGCGGGCAAAAGAGGCTCGTCCTTTCCGCCTCGCTGTGATTCAGTTAGGCACCTACGACGGTACGATTTATAACGCCCGCCAGGTGGTGGATAAAATTGGTCATCTGTGTGACTACATTCTGTTTGACTCCGCATGGGTTGGCTATGAGCAATTTATCCCGATGATGGCTGACTGTTCGCCGCTGTTGCTGGATCTTAATGAGAACGATCCGGGTATTCTAGTTACGCAATCCGTACATAAACAGCAGGCTGGTTTTTCTCAAACTTCACAAATCCATAAAAAAGACAGCCACATCAAAGGGCAACAGCGTTATGTACCGCACAAACGCATGAACAACGCCTTTATGATGCACGCCTCCACCAGCCCGTTCTATCCGCTGTTTGCCGCACTGGATATCAACGCCAAAATGCATGAAGGTGTCAGCGGTCGTAATATGTGGATGGATTGTGTGGTAAATGGCATTAATGCCCGCAAACTGATCCTCGATAACTGTCAGCATATTCGTCCGTTCGTACCTGAACTGGTGGATGGTAAACCCTGGCAGTCGTATGAAACAGCGCAAATTGCGGTTGATCTGCGCTTCTTCCAGTTTGTACCAGGGGAACACTGGCATTCTTTTGAAGGCTATGCAGAGAATCAATACTTTGTCGATCCTTACAAACTGTTGCTGACAACCCCAGGTATTGATGCACGTAACGGCGAATATGAAGCGTTCGGTGTACCCGCGACGATTCTTGCTAACTTCCTGCGCGAAAATGGCGTAGTGCCGGAAAAATGCGATCTTAACTCCATCCTCTTCCTGCTGACTCCGGCAGAAGATATGGCCAAACTTCAGCAACTTGTTGCCCTGCTGGTACGCTTCGAAAAACTGCTTGAGTCCGACGCGCCATTAGCAGAAGTGCTGCCTTCCATCTACAAACAGCATGAAGAGCGCTACGCCGGTTATACCCTGCGTCAGTTGTGCCAGGAAATGCATGATTTGTATGCCCGCCACAACGTGAAACAACTGCAAAAAGAGATGTTCCGCAAAGCGCACTTCCCACACGTCAGCATGAATCCGCAAGAAGCCAACTACGCCTATTTACGCGGTGAAGTGGAGCTGGTTCGTCTGCCGGATGCCGAAGGTCGTATCGCTGCCGAAGGGGCGCTTCCTTATCCTCCGGGTGTGCTGTGTGTTGTTCCGGGTGAAATCTGGGGTTGTGCTGTTTTGCGTTACTTCAGCGCTCTGGAAGAAGGGATCAACCTGCTGCCAGGTTTTGCACCGGAGCTGCAGGGTGTCTATATCGAAGAACATGATGGTCGTAAGCAAGTTTGGTGCTATGTCATCAAGCCTCGTGATGCGCAAAGCACCCTGTTGAAAGGGGAAAAATTATGAGTCAGGCTAAATCGAACAAAATGGGCGTCGTTCAGTTAACCATACTGACGATGGTCAACATGATGGGCTCCGGTATCATCATGCTGCCGACAAAGCTTGCCGAAGTTGGGACAATTTCAATTATCTCCTGGCTGGTGACAGCCGTAGGCTCAATGGCACTGGCATGGGCATTCGCAAAATGCGGTATGTTCAGCCGTAAATCAGGTGGTATGGGCGGTTATGCCGAGTATGCTTTCGGTAAATCCGGTAACTTTATGGCGAACTATACCTACGGCGTCTCACTGCTGATTGCTAACGTCGCGATTGCTATTTCGGCGGTTGGTTACGGCACCGAACTGCTCGGCGCGAGTTTGTCGCCAGTGCAGATTGGTCTTGCGACCATCGGGGTGCAGTGGATTTGTACCGTGGCTAACTTTGGTGGTGCGCGCATTACCGGGCAAATCAGTAGCATTACCGTGTGGGGGGTCATTATTCCGGTGGTAGGCCTGTGCATTATCGGCTGGTTCTGGTTTAGCCCGACGCTTTACGTTGATTCCTGGAATCCGCATCATGCACCGTTCTTCAGTGCAGTAGGTTCTTCCATCACTATGACGCTGTGGGCTTTTCTTGGTCTGGAGTCTGCGTGTGCGAATACTGATGTAGTGGAAAACCCGGAACGTAATGTGCCAATCGCGGTACTCGGCGGTACGTTAGGTGCGGCGGTGATTTATATCGTCTCCACCAACGTGATTGCAGGGATTGTGCCTAATATGGAGCTGGCAAATTCAACGGCACCATTTGGCCTGGCCTTCGCACAGATGTTCACACCAGAAGTGGGTAAAGTCATTATGGCGCTGATGGTGATGTCCTGCTGCGGTTCGCTGCTTGGCTGGCAGTTCACCATTGCCCAGGTGTTTAAATCTTCATCTGATGAAGGCTACTTCCCTAAAATTTTCTCCCGTGTAACCAAAGTGGATGCACCGGTGCAGGGAATGTTGACCATTGTGATTATCCAGAGCGGGTTGCCGCTGATGACGATTAGCCCGTCGCTAAACAGTCAGTTCAACGTGCTGGTTAACCTGGCCGTGGTGACCAATATCATTCCGTATATTCTGTCAATGGCGGCATTAGTCATTATTCAGAAGGTCGCTAATGTGCCCCCCTCAAAAGCGAAAGTTGCAAACTTTGTTGCTTTTGTTGGCGCGATGTATAGCTTTTATGCGCTGTACTCATCCGGGGAAGAAGCCATGCTGTACGGTTCCATCGTGACCTTCCTTGGTTGGACACTGTATGGTCTGGTATCACCACGCTTTGAACTGAAAAATAAACACGGTTAAAAAAGCAAAGTAAAAAAGGGCGATCTTGCGACCGCCCTTTTTTTATTAAATGTGTTTACGCGTTTTTCAGAACTTCGCTAACAATCTCAACCGCTTCTTTCTCAATCTGCTTGCGATGTTCTTCACCGAGGAAGCTTTCGCAGTAGATCTTATATGCGTCTTCCGTGCCTGACGGACGCGCGGCGAACCAGCCGTTGTCAGTCATCACTTTCAGACCGCCAATAGAAGCACCGTTGCCCGGAGCAGCAGTCAGGCGCGCGGTGATCGGGTCACCTGCCAGGGTGCTGGCGCTCACCATTTCCGGAGACAGCTTAGACAGCGCCGCTTTTTGTGCGGAAGTCGCAGCTGCCTGCAAACGGTTGTAGCTCGGCGCACCAAAGCGTTTTGCCAGTTCGTTGTAGTGTTCCTGCGGGTTCTTACCGGTGACAGCGGTGATTTCCGCCGCCAGCAGACACATAATGATGCCGTCCTTGTCGGTGGACCACGGCGTGCCGTCGAAACGCAGGAAGGAAGCCCCTGCGCTCTCTTCGCCGCCAAAGCCGAAGCTGCCGTCGAACAGACCATCAACAAACCATTTGAAACCTACCGGTACTTCTACCAGCTTACGGCCCAAGTCATTGACCACACGGTCGATCATCGCAGAAGAAACCAGCGTTTTACCGACAGCAACATCTTTGCCCCACTGCGGACGATGCTGGAACAGGTAGTTGATCGCCACCGCCAGGTAGTGGTTCGGATTCATCAAACCTGCCGGAGTGACGATACCGTGACGGTCATAATCCGGGTCGTTAGCAAACGCCAGATCGAACTTATCACGCAGTGCCAGCAGACCCGCCATCGCACACTCGGAGGAGCAGTCCATACGGATCGCACCGTCTTTATCGAGGTGCATAAAGCGGAAGGTTTGATCGACCTGATCGTTAACGATGGTCAGGTTGAGGTTGTAATACTCGCCAATGCGCTTCCAGTATTCGATACCGGAACCGCCCAACGGATCAACGCCCAGCGTCAGGCCCGCTTTCTGAATCGCCGCCATATCAACGATATCGGCCAGCCCTTCCACGAACGGCTGCACCAGATCCTGCTCTTTCACATAGCCGGATGCCATCGCTTCGTCGAGGGAGATACGCTTCACGCCTTTCAGGCCATCGGCCATCAGTGCGTTGGCCCTGTCTTCCACCACTTTGGTGACGTTAGTATCAGCCGGGCCACCATTTGGCGGATTGTACTTGATACCACCATCTTCCGGCGGGTTATGGGACGGTGTAATCACGATACCGTCTGCCAGCGGGCCACCTTTTTTATTGTGAACCAGGATGGCATTGGAAACGGCAGGCGTCGGAGTGAAGCCATTGTTTTCCTGCACAATGACATCAACGCCGTTCGCTGCCAGCACTTCCAGTACGGAAATGAACGCAGGCTCGGACAGGGCGTGAGTATCTTTACCCACATAGCAAGGGCCAGTGATGCCGTTTTTCGCACGTTCTTCAGCAATTGCCTGAGCGATCGCCAGAATGTGCGGCTCGTTAAAGCTGTGGCGCGCTGCACTGCCACGGTGACCGGAAGTACCGAATTTCACCGCGTGCTCCGCATTCCCTGCTTCTGGTTTCAGTACATAATATTGCGCCGTCAGTTGGGCGACGTTAATCAAATCACTCTGTTGTGCAGGTTGGCCTGCACGATTGTGGATTGCCATTGCTTTGTCCTTTGTCTGCAACGTTTTAGATAGTTCCGCAAACCTTCTCAATCAATTCCGCCGGGAATTGCATCGACTGCATGATGTGTTCGATCATGCTGCATTTACGGCCGGTGTTGGTGTTGGTGATCACCCAATACGGCGTGCCTGGCACATGTTTCGGCTTGGTCTGATTACCATTTTTCAGCAGCGTTTGTTCATCTGCCGCAAAGTACACGCGTGTACGACCGTGCAACGATTCCGTTGCTTCGGCAAACGCCTGGGCGTCAAGAGAATATAGTGTAGACAACAGCAGCATAAAGCGATTGACCGCTCGCTTTTGCTCTGCGTATTCGTCCGAAAGCAGAAGTTCACGCATTGCGCGAACCTTGTCTTTAATCGTTTTGACCGGCTTCGCTTCGACGATAGCAGGTGACGCAACGCGAACCTCTTTCGTCACCGGAGCAGCAGGCTGTGATGCGGCGGAAAATTTCAACATACGCCGTAAAATGTCGGATGCGCTCTCGCCGATATGCTTAGTGTGGCTGGCAATATAGCTGTAGAGTTCATCATCAACTTCAATCGTTTTCATCTTAATCCAGTGCAGTGTCTTAGCTGAATACAAGTCGCCAAGAGTATATGAATAAATCCCGGCAGCGGATAGCGTCAAGCCTGGCTTGCAGAAAAACTCGGAATAAACCTTATTTGTTGCAGCCCTGTGGCACAATGGTCAACATAATACCCTAACCCGACAACGCGAAAAAAAGAACTTTGCCATGAAATTAAATATCCGCGCGCAAACTGCACAAAACCAGCACAATAATTCTCCCATCGTTCTTGTCCATGGTCTGTTTGGTAGCCTCGACAACCTTGGCGTACTGGCTCGCGATCTGGTAAACGATCACAATATCATCCAGGTTGATATGCGTAACCACGGTCTTTCACCAAGAGAGCCGGTAATGAATTACCCGGCGATGGCGCAGGATCTTGTTGATACCCTGGATGCACTGCAGATCGACAAAGCAACATTTATCGGTCACTCCATGGGCGGTAAAGCGGTAATGGCACTTACTGCACTGGCCCCCGATCGCATCGATAAACTGGTGGCGATCGATATCGCACCGGTCGACTATCACGTACGCCGTCATGATGAGATTTTCGCAGCTATCAACGCGGTCAGTGAATCGGACGCACAAACTCGCCAGCAAGCAGCAGCAATAATGCGCCAGCATCTTAATGAAGAAGGGGTGATTCAGTTTCTGTTGAAATCTTTTGTTGACGGGGAGTGGCGCTTTAACGTACCGGTATTGTGGGATCAGTATCCGCATATTGTGGGTTGGGAGAAAATCCCGGCATGGGATCACCCTGCCCTGTTTATCCCTGGCGGCAATTCTCCGTATGTTAGCGAGCAGTACCGTGATGATTTACTGGCACAATTTCCACAGGCACGGGCGCATGTGATTGCAGGCGCGGGTCACTGGGTCCATGCTGAAAAACCGGATGCGGTATTACGCGCTATCCGTCGCTATCTCAATGATTAACGCAACTGATTAAAAACCCAGCGTCCGCGTCGCTTTCCGCGCGTGGGCGTTGGCGTGAGTCATCGCGCTGATGTATTATGGCGCGCTATCCATCCGGGCAGAGGCCTGGCTGATTGTTTCCCCCGAAGTCACCAAGATCATGGCCAAAGAACAAACGGACCGTACGACATTAGATCTGTTCGCGCACGAGCGTCGACCGGGACGACCGAAAACTAATCCGCTTTCGCGCGATGAACAGCTGCGTATTAATAAACGCAACCAGCTAAAACGCGACAAAGTACGTGGCCTTAAGCGTGTCGAACTGAAGCTGAACGCGGAAGCTGTCGAGGCGCTGAACGAGCTGGCGGAATCGCGTAATATGAGCCGTAGCGAACTGATCGAAGAGATGTTAATGCAGCAACTGGCGGCGCTGCGTAGTCAGGGCATCGTTTAAATTTCCACTTTCATGTAGCACAGTGTGCAGTCCTGCTCGTTTGCTGATTCCGCAAGACTGCCTGTTCTGCTATGATTGCCTTTATCCGTGGGCAATTTTCCACCCCCATTTCAATAAGTTTCAAGAGGTTATTTCACTCATGGCTATCACTGGCATCTTTTTCGGCAGCGACACCGGTAATACCGAAAATATCGCAAAAATGATTCAAAAACAGCTTGGTAAAGACGTTGCCGATGTCCATGACATTGCAAAAAGCAGCAAAGAAGATCTGGAAGCTTACGACATTCTGCTGCTGGGCATCCCAACCTGGTATTACGGCGAAGCGCAGTGTGACTGGGATGACTTCTTCCCGACTCTCGAAGAGATTGATTTCAATGGTAAACTGGTTGCGCTGTTTGGTTGTGGTGACCAGGAAGATTACGCCGAATATTTCTGCGACGCATTGGGCACCATCCGCGACATCATTGAACCGCGCGGTGCAACCATCGTTGGTCACTGGCCAACTGCGGGCTATCATTTCGAAGCATCAAAAGGTCTGGCAGATGACGACCACTTTGTCGGTCTGGCTATCGACGAAGACCGTCAGCCGGAACTGACCGCTGAACGTGTAGAAAAATGGGTTAAACAGATTTCTGAAGAGTTGCATCTCGACGAAATTCTTAATGCCTGATGTGATGCGGCGTAGACTCATGTCTACGCCGTATTAATAGATAATGCCAATCAAAATAATTGCTACAAATTTGTAACTTTTGCTGTTGTACCTGTACAATGTCCCAGTGTTCAAGTGGCCTTGCCGTTGTAAATGTAAGCTGTGCCACGTTTTTATTAACAATATTTGCCAGGGACTTGTGGTTTTCATTTAGGCGTGGCAATTCTATAATGATACGCATTATCTCAAGAGCAAATTCTGTCACTTCTTCTAATGAAGTGAACCGCTTAGTAACAGGACAGATTCCGCATGACTGATAACAATACCGCCCTAAAGAAAGCTGGCCTGAAAGTAACGCTTCCTCGTTTAAAAATCCTGGAAGTTCTTCAGGAGCCGGACAACCATCACGTCAGTGCGGAAGATTTATACAAACGTCTGATCGATATGGGTGAAGAAATTGGTCTGGCTACGGTATATCGCGTACTGAACCAGTTTGACGACGCTGGTATCGTCACCCGCCACAATTTTGAAGGCGGTAAATCCGTATTTGAGCTGACACAGCAACATCACCACGATCACCTGATTTGCCTCGACTGCGGCAAGGTTATCGAATTTAGTGATGATTCCATCGAAGCGCGTCAGCGTGAAATTGCCGCAAAACATGGCATTCGCCTGACTAACCACAGTCTCTATCTTTACGGTCACTGTGCCGAAGGCGATTGCCGCGAAGATGAGCACGCGCACGAAGGCAAATAAGCCAGCCTGAACGAGAAAAGCCAACCTGCGGGTTGGCTTTTTTATACAAGGGAAATAAGAAAAGCGAGAGTTACAGCTCTCACTTATTTGTTATTACTGCGTATTTCCTGCCAGACCTTATCACAATCGGCTTTCACCGCCTGATCATTTCCGGTTTGCGTTGCACGCAGACACTGCTGATAATCCAGTACGCGTACACTTTCCTGGTCGGCAAACTGCTGATGTTGTTTCTCTTTCTTCAGCACGTTTAACACGCTCTGGCAGGCTTCAATTTTTTCTGGCGAACCTTGCGCGGTGTTGATACAGGCGCTGTATGCCTCTTTCAGACGGCTGTCTTCCTGTGGTGCGGTTGATTGCGCACAAGCTACCAGCCCCGATGCCATCATGGCGATGAGAATCAGTTTTTTCATTGAATGCGGCAGGCACAAAACCTGCCGCGTCGGGCATCAGAAGATGGTGAATGGTGCGATTACCATAAATTTCACGTCACGCTCATCCTGGAAGATGTTACCGTAACCGCCGCCCCAGCTTGGGATGTCGGAGTGGTTGTCGTATTCGGTGAAGTGCAGTTTGAACATCGTGCCTTTGGCGCGACCGTCCTGAATGGTGTAGACCGCATCCAGGCTGTAGGCAGACTCTTCAATAGTCCGGTTTTTGTCGTTGTACGCATCCGGATTGCTCTGCCAGGTCGCAGGTTTAGCATCCCATGCGTAAACGTAGGAAGCGCCGATGGCGAAGCCTGGAAGATTCCAGTTTTTCAGGTCATACATCGCACCGAAGAAGACCGCTTTTTCGCCGTTAGCGTTGAAGTAGGAACGGTTATCCCACCAGATATCCAGGCGGCCGTTGGAGGAAGCGTAGGTTGGGGTCATACGTTGCAGGAAGTATCCCTGCTGACTGTCAGCCTTAACCCAGGTGCCTTCGAGGCGCAAATCCACTACGTCAGCCGCCCGGTAACCAAAGGTCAACGCTTGCAGCCAAGCGGTGCCGTCATAAAGATCGTTGACGCTGCGATCGTCAACTTTATCGCGGGTACCATAGAACTGGTAGCTGGTGGTTAACGGGCTACCGGCGATATCAAATTTGTAGCTGGCTTTGGCAAAATATTGATCGATATACCCTTCCGCCTGACCAAATGCCGCTTCCAGTACGAAGTTATTTTTGAAGTCGTATTTCGCACCGATGGAGTGCAGATAATCAACTTTGGTGGTTTTATCGTTCTGATAAAACTCATCCATTTCCAGATGCCACGGCGCTTTGTATTCGTTGGTCCACATGTAGGAGAAACTCAAGGCACCAGCATCGCCGTAATCAAAATTCGCCCCGGCTTCCGCCCCCTGATAAGTACCCGGCATAAAGCTCCAGTGCGGCGCTAACAGCGTTTGACCGGTTGGCTGAATGTAACCTGCCCTCGCCCAAACCGGACCGTATTTAAATTTGGCCGCAGCTTTATACAGGCTTATACCGCTTTTGTCGCCGGACCAGTCTTCGTCATAGGCTTTATTACTTTTTGAAAACGCGATTTCGTTCGGGTGGGAGCTGTCGCCGTTTTCCGCCATTTCAATCGCCGTAAACGCAGCAATATCAAGGCCGAACATATCAGCAGCATAACCGGACTGAAAATCGAGGTTGGCATTCCAGGTGGAGTGAAAAAGGTTGGTTTTGTATTTGTCGCCGTCGGTAACATCTTTACGGTCGCGTTCACGCTGCCAGTAATAGATACCGCCGGTTAAGGTTGAATCGTCGATGAATCCTTCGGCGCGAGCCTCCGGCATTGCCATAAAGCCCGACATTGCTGTAACACCGGCAATAGCCAGCGCCAGCGTACTACGTTTGCCACTAAACGTACGCATGGGTTAATCCTCTTTGACGTATAAATTGCTGCACCAAAGGTGAACAGCGAAAAAAAATAAAAATTAAAAAAGTAGCGTTGAGAAAAGTCTCGCTGACTACAGGAACAGACTATTTTTCGCGACGCGAATTATCAATCTCTTTCTGTAACCAGAATGTAAGAACATGAGCAACCGCACATATTTTGATGATTTTTGTTACAAGGCTTAAGTTTGCGGTTGAAAGGCTTGCAGAAGAATAAAAACGTGAAATTCCAGCAAGATGAAAGCGGTTACATTTTATTTAATTATGTTTTGTGATTTTAAATTTATTTTATGGATAAATTGCGAAGCGGAATTAATTCGCGAAGAAAAGCAGAAAAAACGCCGCAGAGCGCGGCGTTTGGGATTGTTTGCTATTTCTTGCCGGATGCGGCGTGAACGCCTTATCCGGCCTACAAAAGCACGCAAATTCAATATATTGCAGAGATCATGTAGGCCTAATAAGCGAAGCGCATCAGGCAATTTAGCGTTTGAAATTTATTGTCTATTTATTGCCGGATGCGACGTAAATGCCTCACCCGGCTTGGTAGAACTTAAAATTACTCGCCTACTTTCGCCCAGGTATCACGCAGCCCAACGGTGCGGTTAAATACCGGTTTTTCGGCCGTGGAATGGCGGCTGTCGAGGCAGAAGTAACCTTCACGCTCAAACTGGAATGCTTTACCCGCTACCGCATCTTTCAGCGACGGTTCAGCAAAGCCCTGTTTGATCACCAGCGATTCCGGGTTAATCACCGACAGGAAATCATCCGCAGCACCTGGGTTAGGCACGCTGAACAGACGATCATACAAACGGATTTCAACCGGCAGCGCATGTGCCGCGCTCACCCAGTGAATAACACCTTTGACTTTACGACCATCTGCCGGATCTTTGCTTAAGGTGTCGGCGTCATAAGTACAGAAGATGGTGGTGATATTACCTTCGGCATCTTTCTCCACGCGTTCAGCCTTAATGACGTAAGCATTACGCAGACGCACTTCTTTACCCAGCACCAGACGTTTGTACTGCTTGTTAGCTTCTTCGCGGAAATCGGCGCGATCGATCCAAATTTCACCGCTAAACGGCACCTGACGGCTCCCCATTTCCGGTTTGTTCGGATGGTTCGGCATGGTGACCATTTCGCCTTCGCCCTGATAGTTTTCGATAACCAGTTTCACCGGATCGATAACTGCCATTGCGCGCGGCGCATTTTCGTTGAGATCTTCACGGATGCAGGATTCCAGCGACGCCATCTCAATGGTGTTGTCCTGCTTGGTCACGCCGATGCGTTTGCAGAACTCACGAATAGAAGCCGCAGTGTAACCACGACGACGCAGACCGGAAATGGTCGGCATACGCGGGTCATCCCAGCCTTCAACGTGCTTGTCGGTCACCAGCAGGTTCAGCTTACGCTTGGACATCACAGTGTATTCCAGATTCAGGCGCGAGAATTCGTACTGGCGCGGATGAACAGGAATGGTGATGTTATCCAGTACCCAGTCGTACAGACGACGGTTGTCCTGGAACTCAAGCGTACACAGAGAGTGCGTAATACCTTCCAGCGCATCGCTGATGCAATGGGTGAAGTCGTACATCGGGTAGATGCACCACTTGTTGCCAGTCTGGTGGTGTTCAGCAAATTTAATGCGGTACAGCACCGGATCGCGCATTACGATAAATGGCGACGCCATGTCGATTTTCGCACGCAGGCAGGCTTTACCTTCTTCAAAACCACCGGCACGCATTTTTTCGAACAGCGCCAAGTTCTCTTCAACGCTGCGGTCGCGGTACGGGCTGTTTTTACCCGGCTGCGTCAGGGTACCGCGGTATTCGCGGATCTGTTCCGGTGTCAGTTCATCAACGTACGCCAGGCCTTTATTGATCAGTTCGATCGCATAGGCGTGGAGCTGATCAAAATAATCGGAGGAGTAACGGACGTTACCAGACCAGTGAAAACCTAACCACTCTACGTCGTTTTTGATCGAATCGACATACTCGATATCTTCTTTTACCGGGTTAGTGTCGTCGAAACGCAGGTTGCACTGGCCTTTATAGTCCTGGGCGATCCCGAAGTTCAGGCAGATAGATTTCGCATGGCCAATATGCAGATAGCCATTCGGCTCCGGCGGGAAACGGGTGTGTACTGTGGTGTGCTTACCACTGGCCAGATCTTCATCGATGATCTGACGGATAAAGTTAGTCGGGCGGGCTTCTGCCTCACTCATCGTGGATTCCTCAAAGCGTAAACAACGTATAACGGCGTATGATCTTATAAGCGGGACAGGCTGACAACTGTTAGTTTTTTAAAATTGATAATCTAACAAGGATTATGGGGATGATTGATGAAAAAAAAAGCGGCAGAGAAGATCTCCACCGCTTGTCATTGTTGGATGCGACGCTGCCGTGTCGCATCAGGCATAAAGCAGATTACTTTTTGATTTCATACAGCGGTGTTTGACCCGCCACAACATGGCCCTGAGCTTTAATGATCAAGCCACTGAAATCGTCGATATTGCTGCAA
Organism: Shigella sp. SIG3; assembly: GCF_053555855.1. NCBI lineage: Bacteria > Pseudomonadati > Pseudomonadota > Gammaproteobacteria > Enterobacterales > Enterobacteriaceae > Shigella > Shigella sp. SIG3. The sequence goes on along the minus strand of NZ_JBQZXE010000021.1, from coordinate 24,963 downwards.
ACCACCGGGCTAATCATCGAGCGGGCGTTAGCGTTCAGGTAATCCAGATCCATTTCCAGAATCGGTTGCCCTGCGCTTACCTGCGCACCCTCTTCCACCAGACGTTTAAAGCCTTTACCTTCCAGCGCTACGGTGTCGATACCCATATGGACGACGATCTCCGCGCCTTTTTCGGTTTCCAGGCAGAACGCGTGGTTGGTGTTGAAGATTTTCACGATTGTCCCTGCGGCTGGTGATACGACGATTTTATCTGTCGGTTTCACCGCCACACCGTCACCCACCGCTTTGCTGGCGAATGCTTCGTCAGGAACCTGATCCAGTGCCACGACATCACCGGTAATCGGCGATACCAGCTCCGCGATAGATACCGCGTTTGGTACAGCCTGCGGTTTTGCTACAGGCGCGGCAGTTGCCGGAGTTGCTTCAGCTGACGCAGCGGCTACCGGACCACGGGCAACGACTTTCTTCATCGCATCGCCGATGGATTCTGCTTTCGCGCCAACAATCACCTGAATAGTCTGTTTGTTCAGTTTCACTACACCAGAAGCACCCAGACGTTTACACATCGTATCGTTGACGCGGGCAGAGTCAGCCACGGTCAGGCGCAGACGGGTAATACAGGCATCAATCGCTTTCAGGTTGTCAGTACCGCCAACCGCAGCAATATAGTTGGTTGCCAGTTGAGTCAGACCTTCTTCAGTATTGCTGTTGGCTTCTTCAGTAACGATCTCGTCTTCTTTATCTTCACGACCCGGCGTTTTCAGGTTGAACATGCGGATAACCAAACTGAACACCACGAAGTAGATAGCGAAGAAGATAACGCCCATCACCAGCAGCATCCAGACGTTCTGGCTGGCGGCCGGCAGGTTATACATCAACGCGTAGTCGATAGCACCCGCAGAGAAAGAGAAGCCGGCATGGATACCCAGCAGCGTTGCCACAAACAGGCTGATACCGGTCAGCAGTGCGTGCAGGAGGTACAGCAGCGGCGCAAGGAACATGAACAGGAATTCCAGCGGCTCAGTCACACCGGTCAGGAACGCAGTAACAGCAACAGAAAGCAGCATCCCGCCAACCATCGGACGACGCTCTTTCGGTGCTGCGAAGTACATCGCCAGCGCCGCACCCGGCAGACCGAACATCATGATCGGGAAGAAGCCGGACATGAACATCCCCGCGGTGCCGTCACCAGCGTAGAAACGGTTGATGTCGCCGTGGAAAACCGTACCCGCCGCGTTGGTGAATTCACCAATCTGGAACCAGGCGATGGTGTTCAGCACCTGATGCAGACCGGTTGGGATCAGCAGACGGTTGATGAAACCAAAGATACCGGAACCCAGCGCGCCCGCAGAAACGATCCACTCGCCGCCTGCATGGATAGCGTGCTGTACCGGCGGCCAGACGTAACCAAAAATGGCCGCCAGCACCAGACAGAAGAAGCCGGTGGCGATCGGCACAAAGCGTTTGCCGCCGAAGAAGCTCAGGAAGTCCGGCAGTTTAATATCGGACCAACGGTTATAGGCTGCGCCACCAACCAGACCGGTAATGATACCCGCCAGTACACCCATGTTAATTTCTGGGTTGATGGTCACCATCGCTTTGGTTAACACAAAGTAACCTACCGCACCCGCCAGCGCCGCCGCACCTGCGCTGTCTTTCGACCAGCTGGATGCCACACCGATGGCGAAGATTAATGCGAGGTTATCAAAAATTGCACCGCCCGCCTGGGCAATAAACGCAACGTTAAGTAAATCTGGCTGACCGAATCGCAGCAACAGCGCCGCCACCGGCAGCACCGCGATAGGGAGCTGTAACGCCCTACCGAGTCGCTGGAAAAAACCTAAAATATTCATCTTATTCCCCCTACGAGAACCCTATTTGGCTCGTTTAAAGCCGTATTTTTATTTTGCTGCAAATTTTACTGCCGATGTTCTGTAATCAGATTGTTAGATCATCTGCTACAGAGTGTGTGAAAATTTAATTCGTATCGCAAATTAAACGCGTGTCTTTTGTGAGTTTTGTCACCAAATATCGTTATCATCACTCCCTTTTACTGGCTAAACCAGAAAACTTATTTTATCATTCAAAAAATCAAGTCGGATTGACGCCTGTCTGCGCAAATCCAGGTTACGCTTAAAGATGTCTAATCCGCCAACGGCTTACATTTTACTTATTGAGGTGAATAATGAGACTGATCCCCCTGACTACCGCTGAACAGGTCGGCAAATGGGCTGCTCGCCATATCGTCAATCGTATCAATGCGTTCAAACCAACTGCCGATCGTCCGTTTGTACTGGGCCTGCCGACTGGCGGCACGCCGATGACCACCTATAAAGCGTTAGTCGAAATGCATAAAGCAGGCCAGGTCAGCTTTAAGCACGTTGTCACCTTCAACATGGACGAATATGTCGGTCTGCCGAAAGAGCATCCGGAAAGCTACTACAGCTTTATGCACCGTAATTTCTTCGATCACGTTGATATTCCAGCAGAAAACATCAACCTTCTCAACGGCAATGCCCCGGATATCGATGCCGAGTGCCGCCAGTATGAAGAAAAAATCCGTTCTTACGGAAAAATTCATCTGTTTATGGGCGGTGTAGGTAACGACGGTCATATTGCATTTAACGAACCGGCGTCTTCTCTGGCTTCTCGTACTCGTATCAAAACCCTGACTCATGACACTCGCGTCGCGAACTCTCGTTTCTTTGATAACGATGTCAATCAGGTGCCAAAATATGCCCTGACTGTCGGTGTTGGTACACTGCTGGATGCCGAAGAAGTGATGATTCTGGTGCTGGGTAGCCAGAAAGCACTGGCGCTGCAGGCCGCCGTTGAAGGTTGCGTGAACCATATGTGGACCATCAGCTGTCTGCAACTGCATCCGAAAGCGATCATGGTGTGCGATGAACCTTCCACCATGGAGCTGAAAGTTAAGACTTTAAGATATTTCAATGAATTAGAAGCAGAAAATATCAAAGGTCTGTAATTGTTATCCCTGCCCTGGTTCCTTGCTCAGGGCAATATTTTTTAAAATCGGGGGTCAGAATGTATGCATTAACCCAGGGCCGGATCTTTACCGGCCACGAATTTCTTGATGACCACGCGGTTGTTATCGCTGATGGCCTGATTAAAAGCGTCTGTCCGGTAGCGGAACTGCCGCCAGAGATCGAACAACGTTCACTGAACGGGGCCATTCTCTCCCCCGGTTTTATCGATGTGCAGTTAAACGGCTGCGGCGGCGTACAGTTTAACGACACCGCTGAAGCGGTCAGCGTGGAAACGCTGGAAATCATGCAGAAAGCCAATGAGAAATCAGGCTGTACTAACTATCTGCCGACGCTTATCACCACCAGCGATGAGCTGATGAAACAGGGCGTGCGCGTTATGCGCGAGTACCTGGCAAAACATCCGAATCAGGCGTTAGGTCTGCATCTGGAAGGTCCGTGGCTGAATCTGGTAAAAAAAGGCACCCATAATCCGAATTTTGTGCGTAAGCCTGATGCCGCGCTGGTCGATTTCCTGTGTGAAAACGCCGACGTCATTACCAAAGTGACCCTGGCACCGGAAATGGTTCCTGCGGAAGTCATCAGCAAACTGGCAAATGCCGGGATTGTGGTTTCTGCCGGTCACTCCAACGCGACGTTGAAAGAAGCAAAAGCCGGTTTCCGCGCGGGGATTACCTTTGCCACCCATCTGTACAACGCGATGCCGTATATTACCGGTCGTGAACCGGGCCTGGCGGGCGCGATCCTCGACGAAGCTGACATTTATTGCGGTATTATCGCTGATGGCCTGCATGTTGATTACGCCAACATTCGTAACGCTAAACGCCTTAAAGGCGACAAACTGTGTCTGGTTACCGACGCCACCGCGCCAGCAGGTGCCAACATTGAACAGTTCATTTTTGCGGGTAAAACAATATACTACCGTAACGGACTTTGTGTGGATGAGAACGGTACGTTAAGCGGTTCATCCTTAACCATGATTGAAGGCGTGCGTAATCTGGTCGAACATTGCGGTATCGCACTGGATGAAGTGCTGCGTATGGCGACGCTCTATCCGGCGCGTGCGATTGACGTTGAAAAACGTCTCGGCACGCTCGCCGCAGGTAAAGTAGCCAACCTGACCGCATTCACACCTGATTTTAAAATCACCAAGACCATCGTTAACGGTAACGAGGTCGTAACTCAATAAGAGAAAGTATGACACCAGGCGGACAAGCTCAGATAGGTAATGTTGATCTCGTAAAACAGCTTAACAGCGCGGCGGTTTATCGCCTGATTGACCAGTACGGGCCAATCTCGCGGATTCAGATTGCCGAGCAAAGCCAGCTTGCCCCCGCCAGCGTAACCAAAATTACGCGTCAGCTTATCGAACGCGGGCTGATCAAAGAAGTTGATCAGCAGGCCTCCACCGGGGGCCGCCGCGCTATCTCCATCGTCACCGAAACCCGCAATTTCCACGCAATCGGCGTACGGCTTGGTCGTCATGACGCCACCATCACTCTGTTTGATCTCAGCAGCAAAGTGCTGGCAGAAGAACATTACCCGCTGCCGGAACGTACCCAGCAGACGCTGGAACATGCCCTGCTGAATGCCATTGCTCAGTTTATTGATAGCTACCAGCGCAAGCTGCGCGAGCTAATCGCCATTTCGGTGATCCTGCCAGGGCTTGTTGACCCGGACAGCGGCAAAATTCATTACATGCCGCATATTCAGGTAGAAAACTGGGGGCTGGTAGAAGCACTGAAAGAACGTTTTAAAGTGACCTGTTTCGTTGGTCACGATATCCGTAGTCTGGCGCTGGCGGAGCACTACTTCGGTGCAAGTCAGGATTGCGAAGACTCCATTCTGGTGCGTGTCCATCGCGGAACCGGGGCCGGGATTATCTCTAACGGGCGCATTTTTATTGGCCGCAACGGTAACGTCGGTGAAATTGGCCATATTCAGGTCGAACCGCTGGGTGAACGCTGCCACTGCGGCAACTTTGGCTGCCTGGAAACTATCGCCGCCAACGCTGCCATTGAACAACGGGTGTTGAATCTGTTAAAGCAGGGCTACCAGAGCCGTGTGCCACTGGACGACTGCACCATCAAAACTATCTGCAAAGCCGCGAACAAAGGCGATAGCCTGGCCTCGGAAGTGATTGAGTATGTCGGTCGTCATCTGGGTAAAACCATCGCCATTGCTATCAACTTATTTAATCCGCAAAAAATTGTTATTGCTGGTGAAATCACCGAAGCCGATAAAGTGCTGCTCCCTGCTATTGAAAGCTGCATTAATACCCAAGCGCTGAAGGCGTTTCGTACTAATCTGCCGGTGGTACGTTCTGAGCTGGATCACCGCTCGGCAATCGGCGCTTTTGCGCTGGTAAAACGCGCCATGCTCAACGGTATTTTGCTCCAGCATTTGCTGGAAAATTAATGTGCTTTTATAGTGGCGCTTATTGTTGTCAATATTCTGGGTAGTCCATGACCATTAAAAATGTAATTTGCGATATCGACGGCGTGCTGATGCACGATAACGTCGCCGTACCGGGTGCAGCGGAATTTTTGCACGGGATTATGGATAAAGGCCTGCCGCTGGTGTTGCTGACCAACTATCCTTCGCAGACTGGGCAAGATCTGGCGAACCGCTTTGCCACTGCCGGTGTCGATGTGCCGGATAGCGTGTTTTATACCTCTGCGATGGCGACCGCCGATTTCCTGCGTCGCCAGGAAGGCAAGAAAGCGTATGTGGTGGGCGAAGGCGCACTGATTCATGAACTGTACAAAGCCGGTTTCACTATTACCGATGTGAACCCTGATTTCGTGATTGTTGGCGAAACACGTTCCTACAACTGGGACATGATGCATAAAGCAGCCTATTTCGTCGCTAACGGTGCACGCTTTATCGCCACCAACCCGGACACGGTTTTTATCCCGCTTGTGGCGCGTTGTGTGCAGGGATTGAGAAAATCTCCGGGCGCAAACCGTTCTATGTTGGTAAGCCCAGCCCGTGGATCATCCGCGCGGCATTAAACAAAATGCAGGCGCATTCGGAAGAAACAGTGATTGTCGGCGATAACCTGCGTACCGATATTCTGGCGGGCTTCCAGGCCGGTCTGGAGACGATTCTGGTGCTTTCTGGTGTTTCATCGCTCGACGATATCGACAGTATGCCGTTCCGCCCAAGCTGGATTTACCCGTCAGTCGCTGAAATCGACGTTATCTGAATACCACCCACGTCTGCGGACGTGGTTGGCTCTGATGACAAACGCCAAACTGCCTGATGCGCTACGCTTATCAGGCCTACGCAGCTCCTGCAATATATTGAATTTTCATGCTTTTGTAGGCCGTATAAGGCGTTCACGCCGCATCCGGCATGAACAAATCGCACTTTATCAGCAATTTGGCCCCCGTAAAATATAACCATTCAATAAAACCCGCTAAAAATTATCGATTCATCAATAAATACATCCTCACACCAGACCCTTTTTCACCAATCGACAATCACCATTACGTTTTTTATTTTTGCACTGCCAAATAGCTTGCGCACAGTGCTGCTTTGCGGCATTTTTTTAAACAAGCAAACACAACAAGCAACAAATACCAGGTTAACGGAGAAGGTTATGTGTTCAATTTTTGGCGTATTCGATATCAAAACAGACGCAGTTGAGCTGCGTAAGAAAGCACTCGAGCTGTCACGCCTGATGCGTCATCGTGGCCCGGACTGGTCCGGTATTTATGCCAGCGATAACGCCATTCTCGCTCACGAACGTCTGTCAATTGTTGACGTTAACGCGGGGGCGCAACCTCTCTACAACCAACAAAAAACCCACGTACTGGCGGTAAACGGTGAAATCTACAACCACCAGGCATTGCGCGCTGAATATGGCGATCGTTATCAGTTCCAGACAGGGTCTGACTGTGAAGTGATCCTCGCGCTGTATCAGGAAAAAGGGCCGGAATTTCTCGACGACTTGCAGGGCATGTTTGCCTTTGCCCTGTACGACAGCGAAAAAGATGCCTACCTGATTGGTCGCGACCATCTGGGGATCATCCCACTGTATATGGGGTATGACGAACACGGTCAGCTGTATGTGGCCTCAGAAATGAAATCGCTGGTGCCAGTTTGCCGCACGATTAAAGAGTTCCCGGCGGGGAGCTATTTGTGGAGTCAGGACGGCGAAATCCGTTCTTATTATCATCGCGACTGGTTCGACTTTGATGCAGTGAAAGATAACGTGACCGACAAAAACGAGCTGCGTCAGGCACTGGAAGATTCCGTTAAAAGCCATCTGATGTCTGATGTGCCTTACGGTGTGCTACTTTCTGGTGGTCTGGATTCCTCAATTATTTCCGCTATCACCAAGAAATACGCAGCCCGTCGCGTGGAAGATCAGGAACGCTCTGAAGCCTGGTGGCCGCAGTTACACTCCTTTGCTGTAGGTCTGCCGGGTTCACCGGATCTTAAAGCAGCCCAGGAAGTGGCAAACCATCTGGGCACGGTGCATCACGAAATTCACTTCACTGTACAGGAAGGTCTGGATGCCATCCGCGACGTGATTTACCACATCGAAACTTATGATGTGACCACTATTCGCGCTTCAACACCGATGTATTTAATGTCGCGTAAGATCAAGGCGATGGGCATTAAAATGGTGCTGTCCGGTGAAGGTTCTGATGAAGTGTTTGGCGGTTATCTTTACTTCCATAAAGCGCCCAACGCTAAAGAACTGCATGAAGAGACGGTGCGTAAACTGCTGGCCCTGCATATGTATGACTGCGCGCGCGCCAACAAAGCGATGTCAGCCTGGGGCGTGGAAGCACGCGTTCCGTTCCTCGACAAAAAATTCCTTGATGTGGCGATGCGCATTAACCCGCAGGATAAAATGTGCGGTAACGGCAAAATGGAAAAACACATCCTGCGTGAATGTTTTGAGTCATACCTGCCCGCAAGCGTGGCCTGGCGGCAGAAAGAGCAGTTCTCCGATGGCGTCGGTTACAGTTGGATCGACACCCTGAAAGAAGTGGCGGCGCAGCAGGTTTCTGATCAGCAACTGGAAACTGCCCGCTTCCGCTTCCCGTACAACACGCCGACCTCAAAAGAAGCGTATCTGTACCGCGAGATCTTTGAAGAACTGTTCCCACTTCCGAGTGCCGCTGAGTGCGTGCCGGGCGGTCCTTCCGTCGCGTGTTCTTCAGCTAAAGCGATCGAATGGGATGAAGCGTTCAAAAAAATGGACGATCCGTCTGGTCGTGCGGTTGGCGTTCACCAGTCGGCGTATAAGTAAGAAATGCGGTACTGCCCCGGAGAAATCCGGGGCTGTTTTAGTTATTGCGCTGCTTGTTGATTCTGATATGCAGTAAGGAAATGTTCCGGGTTTGCCACATCACTGTTTGACAACTCATCACTGTAGGCCAGTATTTCATAGATTAATTTCCCACCACTATTGTTGAATTCCGAATTTCATCCTGTACGACAAAAGAATGGCTGTAGGGTGGGGAAAAAACACAAAGTAAACAATAATTGACGAATATAGCGCCACGCTGTTCGCAACCTAACCAAACAGTCACTTTCGAGCAATTTTCCTTGAAAAAGAGGTTGACGCTGCAAGGCTCTATACGCATAATGCGCCCCGCAACGCAGATAAGGTATCGCGAAAAAAAGATGGCTACGTAGCTCAGTTGGTTAGAGCACATCACTCATAATGATGGGGTCACAGGTTCGAATCCCGTCGTAGCCACCATCTTTTTTGCGGGAGTGGCGAAATTGGTAGACGCACCAGATTTAGGTTCTGGCGCCGCAAGGTGTGCGAGTTCAAGTCTCGCCTCCCGCACCATTCACCAGAAAGCGTTGTACGGATGGGGTATCGCCAAGCGGTAAGGCACCGGTTTTTGATACCGGCATTCCCTGGTTCGAATCCAGGTACCCCAGCCATCTTCTTCGAGTAAGCGGTTCACCGCCCGGTTATTGGGGTATCGCCAAGCGGTAAGGCACCGGTTTTTGATACCGGCATTCCCTGGTTCGAATCCAGGTACCCCAGCCATCGAAGAAATAATCTGGCTACGTAGCTCAGTTGGTTAGAGCACATCACTCATAATGATGGGGTCACAGGTTCGAATCCCGTCGTAGCCACCAAATTCTGAATGTGTCGAATACGTTCGGCAAATTCAAAAACCAATTTGTTGGGGTATCGCCAAGCGGTAAGGCACCGGATTCTGATTCCGGCATTCCGAGGTTCGAATCCTCGTACCCCAGCCAATTTATTCAAGACGCTTACATCGTAAGTGCACCCAGTTGGGGTATCGCCAAGCGGTAAGGCACCGGATTCTGATTCCGGCATTCCGAGGTTCGAATCCTCGTACCCCAGCCACATTAAAAAAGCTCGCTTCGGCGAGCTTTTTGCTTTTCTGCGTTCATTCAATGTCGAATGCGATGTTGACACGTCTTATCCTTCAATGTCGGATGCGACGCTGCCGCGTCTTATCCGACCTACGGTTGGCACGCATCCGGCAATGTTGTAAGGCTACAACCCTAACGCATATTTCAGCGCCTGACGTTTCAACACGCCAGCACGCTCTGCCGCCATTAACCCGAGATTACGCACAAAACGCAGCGGCGGCAGATTATTACTGAATCCGGCATAAAACAGATCCATACCACTTTGCATAATGAAGTTATCCGCCATGCGCCGCATCTGGTAACGCTTGAGGACAGGATAACTGGCCCACGCTTCACCGTAGCTGCGGGCATTCACCAGAACATCAATCAGGGCATCGACATCACGATAACCAAGATTCACCCCCTGCCCCGCCAGCGGATGGATGGTATGCGCGGCATCGCCCACCAGCGCAAGCCCCGGCTGCACATACTGCAACGCATGTCGGCGCGTCAGCGGAAACGCACCAGCGGCAAGCGGTGTAACGTAACCCAGACGCGACGGGAAATGCTTCGCGATTTCCGCCTGGAGTTGCGCCATATTCATATTCTGCAACTGGCGAATACGCGCCGGAGAGTCATACCACACCAGCGATGCCCAGTTATCAAACAACGGCAGAAACGCACGCGGTCCGTCCGGGGTAAATTGCTGCCAGGTGCTGTCGCCGGGATCGTTCTCACACTGTACGCTAATCAACATGCACGACTGCGCATACTGCCAGGCATGAACGCCAATTCCCGCCATCTGCCGCACCTGAGAATTTGCGCCGTCGGCACCAATCACCAGTTTCGCGCGGATCGTTTCACCGCCCTTCAGTTCCAGCTCCTGAAGATCATTATCTCGATGTAATGCAATCAGCGAGGTTGGCACACGTAACGTTACTTTCGGATGCGCTTCCAGCGCCTGCCACAACGCCTGTTGCAGGACTGTGTTTTCCACCATGTAGCCAAGCAACGGCAACTTTAATTCGGCTGCGTCAAATACCACATGTGCCGTTTCCCACTCCCAGGTTTCCAGTCTGCGGTAAGGATGGCAACGCATAGCCTGTACTGCATCCCAGACCCCTACCCCTTTAAGCAATGATACCGAAGCCGCGCTGATCGCCGAGATCCGCACGTCCGGTTGGCTGTCAGCGACAAACGGTGCAGGTTCTGCGTGCTCGATCACCGTTACCGAAAATCCGTGCTGTGCCAGCCCCAGCGCCAGTGCGCCGCCGACCATTCCTCCGCCGACAATGGCAATTTCCGTTGGTTGATTTGTCATGGTCAATCATCCTGTTAGCAATATGCTTTAAGTTTACAGGATTTTTACCCCCAAGGGCTGATAACGCTCATACTGGTCACAACGGCAGCAAAGCATTACACTATGCGCCCTGCATTCCTGGCTACTATTTCGCAAGAGCAAGTCGATGACCAAAAAACTCCATATTAAAACCTGGGGCTGTCAGATGAACGAGTACGATTCATCGAAGATGGCCGATCTGCTGGATGCCACCCACGGCTATCAACTGACCGACGTGGCGGAAGAAGCGGATGTGCTACTGCTGAACACCTGCTCAATCCGCGAGAAGGCTCAGGAAAAAGTCTTCCATCAGTTGGGTCGCTGGAAACTGTTAAAAGAGAAGAATCCAGACCTGATTATCGGCGTCGGTGGCTGCGTGGCATCGCAAGAAGGCGAGCACATTCGCCAGCGCGCCCACTATGTCGATATTATTTTTGGGCCGCAAACGCTGCACCGTCTGCCGGAGATGATCAACTCCGTGCGCGGCGACCGCAGCCCGGTTGTAGATATCAGCTTCCCGGAAATCGAGAAGTTTGACCGTCTGCCGGAACCGCGCGCCGAAGGGCCGACCGCGTTTGTCTCCATCATGGAAGGCTGCAATAAATATTGCACCTACTGCGTGGTGCCTTACACCCGTGGTGAAGAGGTAAGCCGTCCGTCTGACGATATTCTGTTTGAGATTGCCCAGCTTGCGGCTCAGGGCGTGCGTGAAGTCAACCTGCTCGGTCAGAATGTGAATGCCTGGCGTGGTGAGAACTACGACGGCACCACCGGATCGTTTGCCGATCTGTTGCGTCTGGTTGCTGCGATCGACGGGATCGATCGTATTCGCTTTACCACCAGCCATCCGATCGAATTCACCGACGATATCATCGAAGTGTACCGCGACACGCCTGAGCTGGTGAGCTTCCTGCATCTGCCGGTACAGAGCGGTTCCGATCGCATTCTGAACCTGATGGGACGTACCCATACGGCGCTGGAGTACAAAGCGATCATCCGTAAACTGCGTGCGGCGCGTCCGGATATTCAGATCAGTTCTGACTTCATTGTTGGCTTCCCTGGCGAAACCACCGAAGACTTCGAGAAAACGATGAAGCTGATTGCCGACGTCAATTTCGACATGAGCTACAGCTTTATCTTCTCTGCACGTCCAGGAACGCCTGCCGCCGATATGGTTGATGATGTTCCGGAAGAAGAGAAGAAGCAGCGTCTGTATATTCTGCAAGAACGTATCAATCAGCAAGCGATGGCATGGAGCCGTCGGATGCTCGGCACCACCCAGCGTATTCTGGTAGAAGGGACTTCGCGTAAGAGCATCATGGAGCTTTCCGGGCGTACCGAAAATAACCGCGTGGTCAACTTCGAGGGCACACCGGATATGATCGGTAAATTCGTCGATGTAGAAATTACCGACGTCTACCCGAACTCTCTGCGCGGTAAAGTGGTGCGAACTGAAGATGAAATGGGTCTGCGCATGGCAGAAACACCGGAGTCGGTGATTGCCCGCACCCGCAAAGAAAACGACCTTGGCGTGGGTTATTATCAGCCGTAATTCTCAGGCCTGCCGTTCCGGTGGGCCTTGTTTTTTCTCTCTTTATCCCCATCTTTATCGCAATGCTTGCGCCTTTTTCCTGTGGCGTGAATAATTTCCTTATAGGCCGGTGAATGTTCAGCTTCCGGCGGCATACAGATAAGAGGAACGGTTTGAACATAGACACTCGCGAAATCACCCTGGAGCCAGCAGACAATGCGCGTCTGTTGAGCCTGTGCGGCCCGTTTGATGACAACATCAAGCAGCTCGAACGCCGTCTCGGCATCGAGATCAATCGCCGCGATAACCACTTTAAACTGACCGGCCGTCCGATTTGCGTCACCGCTGCGGCAGACATTCTGCGTAGCCTGTATGTCGATACTGCCCCGATGCGCGGTCAGATTCAGGATATCGAACCGGAACAGATCCACCTTGCGATTAAAGAAGCGCGGGTACTGGAGCAAAGCGCGGAGAGCGTGCCGGAGTACGGCAAAGCGGTCAATATCAAAACTAAACGCGGCGTAATTAAGCCGCGCACGCCAAACCAGGCGCAGTACATCGCCAATATTCTCGACCATGACATTACCTTCGGCGTTGGCCCGGCGGGTACGGGTAAAACCTACCTGGCAGTGGCTGCGGCAGTTGATGCCCTGGAGCGTCAGGAAATTCGCCGTATTCTGCTGACTCGTCCGGCGGTCGAAGCCGGTGAGAAACTGGGCTTCCTGCCTGGCGATTTAAGCCAGAAAGTAGACCCGTATCTGCGCCCACTGTACGACGCGCTGTTTGAAATGCTGGGCTTTGAGAAAGTCGAGAAACTGATTGAGCGCAACGTTATTGAAGTCGCGCCGCTGGCCTATATGCGTGGTCGTACGCTGAACGACGCGTTTATCATTCTCGATGAGAGCCAGAACACTACCATCGAACAGATGAAGATGTTCCTGACCCGTATCGGTTTTAACTCAAAAGCGGTTATCACCGGCGACGTCACACAGATCGACCTGCCGCGTAATACTAAATCAGGCTTACGTCATGCCATTGAAGTGCTGGCCGATGTCGAAGAGATCAGCTTTAACTTCTTCCACAGCGAAGACGTGGTTCGTCACCCGGTGGTGGCGCGTATCGTTAACGCTTATGAAGCCAGGGAAGAAGCAGAACAAAAACGTAAAGCGGCGCTGGCAGCAGAACGCAAGCGCGAAGAACAGGAACAAAAATGAGTCAGGTGATCCTCGATTTACAACTGGCATGTGAAGATAATTCCGGGTTACCGGAAGAGAGCCAGTTTCAAACATGGCTGAATGCGGTGATCCCGCAGTTTCAGGAAGAGTCGGAAGTGACTATTCGCGTGGTAGATACCGCCGAAAGCCACAGTCTGAATCTGACCTACCGCGGTAAGGATAAGCCGACCAACGTGCTCTCCTTCCCGTTTGAAGTGCCGCCTGGCATGGAGATGTCGCTACTGGGCGATCTGGTTATCTGCCGTCAGGTGGTTGAGAAGGAAGCTCAGGAGCAAGGCAAACCACTGGAGGCGCACTGGGCGCATATGGTGGTGCACGGCAGTCTGCATTTGTTAGGTTACGATCACATTGAAGATGACGAAGCAGAAGAAATGGAAGCCCTCGAAACAGAGATTATGCTTGCTCTGGGCTATGAGGATCCGTACATTGCCGAGAAAGAATAATTTGCCAGGCATTTGACTGGCAGACGTCCCCGCCGTTGGTGATTAACGACGGCGTTTTGATTAACTAACATGAGAACCCATACGACGCCATGAGCGACGACAATTCACACAGTAGTGACACGATAAGCAACAAGAAGGGATTTTTCTCCCTGTTACTCAGCCAACTTTTCCACGGTGAACCGAAAAACCGTGACGAACTGCTGGCGCTGATCCGTGATTCCGGGCAGAACGACCTTATCGACGAAGATACGCGCGATATGCTCGAAGGGGTGATGGACATCGCAGACCAACGCGTTCGCGACATCATGATCCCCCGCTCCCAGATGATTACCCTGAAACGCAACCAGACGCTGGACGAATGCCTTGATGTCATCATCGAGTCCGCCCACTCACGTTTCCCGGTGATTAGCGAAGACAAAGATCACATTGAAGGGATTCTGATGGCGAAAGACTTGCTGCCGTTTATGCGCAGCGATGCTGAAGCCTTCGGCATGGACAAAGTGTTACGTCAGGCGGTTGTCGTTCCTGAAAGTAAGCGCGTAGACCGGATGCTGAAAGAGTTTCGCTCTCAGCGTTACCACATGGCGATCGTTATTGACGAATTCGGTGGGGTTTCCGGTCTGGTGACCATTGAAGACATCCTGGAACTGATTGTTGGTGAGATTGAAGACGAGTATGACGAAGAAGATGATATCGACTTCCGTCAGCTGAGTCGTCATACCTGGACCGTGCGCGCACTGGCTTCCATTGAAGACTTCAACGAAGCGTTCGGCACCCACTTTAGCGATGAAGAAGTCGACACTATCGGTGGTCTGGTGATGCAGGCGTTTGGGCATCTTCCGGCGCGTGGCGAAACTATCGACATCGACGGTTACCAGTTCAAAGTGGCGATGGCCGATAGTCGGCGTATTATTCAGGTTCATGTCAAAATCCCGGATGACTCACCCCAGCCAAAGCTGGATGAATAAAACCGAAACTGGATAGATAACTACATGGCTTTTGCCTCATTAATTGAACGCCAGCGCATTCGCCTGCTGCTGGCGTTATTATTCGGTGCCTGCGGAACGCTGGCCTTCTCTCCTTACGACGTCTGGCCTGCGGCGATTATTTCGCTGATGGGGCTTCAGGCGTTGACCTTTAACCGTCGCCCACTCCAGTCTGCCGCTATTGGCTTTTGCTGGGGATTTGGCCTCTTTGGCAGCGGTATTAACTGGGTCTATGTCAGCATCGCGACCTTTGGCGGGATGCCTGGCCCGGTTAACATCTTCCTAGTGGTGCTGCTGGCGGCGTATTTGTCGCTGTATACCGGACTGTTTGCTGGCGTGCTGTCGCGTCTGTGGCCGAAAACCACCTGGCTGCGCGTGGCGATTGCCGCCCCTGCTCTCTGGCAAGTGACCGAGTTTCTGCGCGGTTGGGTGCTGACTGGCTTCCCGTGGTTACAGTTCGGCTATAGCCAGATTGATGGCCCGTTAAAAGGGCTGGCACCGCTAATGGGCGTGGAAGCCATTAACTTCCTGCTGATGATGGTTAGTGGCCTGCTGGCACTGGCGTTGGTCAAACGCAACTGGCGTCCGCTGGTGGTGGCCGTCGTGCTGTTTGCCCTACCCTTCCCGCTGCGTTACATCCAATGGTTTACCCCGCAACCGGAGAAAACCATTCAGGTTTCGATGGTTCAGGGCGATATTCCGCAATCGCTGAAATGGGACGAAGGCCAGCTTCTTAATACGCTAAAGATTTACTACAACGCAACGGCACCGCTGATGGGCAAATCATCGTTGATTATCTGGCCGGAGTCGGCGATAACCGATCTGGAAATTAATCAGCAACCGTTCCTCAAAGCACTGGACGGTGAGTTGCGTGATAAAGGTAGCTCGCTGGTAACCGGGATTGTCGACGCGCGTCTCAATAAGCAGAACCGCTACGATACCTACAACACCATCATCACGCTGGGTAAAGGTGCACCGTACAGCTACGAATCAGCCGATCGCTATAACAAAAACCATCTGGTGCCGTTTGGCGAGTTTGTCCCGCTGGAGTCGATTCTGCGTCCGTTAGCACCGTTCTTTGATCTGCCGATGTCGTCGTTCAGCCGTGGGCCATATATCCAGCCGCCGCTGTCGGCAAATGGTATTGAGCTTACTGCGGCTATTTGCTACGAGATCATTCTCGGCGAGCAAGTGCGCGATAACTTCCGCCCGGATACCGACTACCTGCTGACTATCTCCAACGATGCGTGGTTTGGTAAATCTATTGGTCCATGGCAACACTTCCAGATGGCGCGAATGCGTGCGCTGGAGCTGGCGCGCCCACTGTTGCGCAGCACCAACAACGGCATTACGGCGGTGATTGGCCCGCAGGGTGAGATTCAGGCGATGATCCCGCAGTTCACCCGCGAGGTGTTAACCACTAACGTGACGCCGACCACCGGACTCACACCATACGCACGTACCGGCAACTGGCCGCTGTGGGTGCTGACGGCACTGTTTGGTTTTGCTGCTGTGTTGATGAGTCTGCGTCAGCGACGTAAATAATCCCTTCTTATCGTGCCGGAATACATCCCATATTTCGGCACGCTCACCGGATGCGGCATCAGTGCATTATCCGGATAACAATATTCTCCTATCCAACTTTGGCACATCTATTGCTTTGTTATACAAGGCAAAGCTTGAACCAGCATCAGTACAACCCGGTTGCACCACAGCAATCCACCGGTAGCACCAAAAGAGTGCATTTTAAGAATTTTGCTTCAGAATGGTGCGGTGCACCTCGCAAAAACAAACAATAAAACATCAATATCTTTACATTTAGCCAAACTAAATGTTACCTAACAGGCACAACACTGCACAATAAAGTTGCAGACGATAACAACACAAACACTCACAACGGGTATCCATGCGTTCTTAACGCAGAAGATAAAGGAGTTGGATATGCAATTACGTAAACCTGCCACAGCAATCCTCGCCCTGGCGCTTTCCGCAGGACTGGCACAGGCAGATGACGCCGCCCCGGCAGCAGGCAGTACGCTGGACAAAATCGCCAAAAACGGTGTGATTGTCGTCGGTCACCGTGAATCTTCAGTACCTTTCTCTTATTACGACAATCAGCAAAAAGTGGTGGGTTACTCGCAGGATTACTCCAACGCCATTGTTGAAGCAGTGAAAAAGAAACTCAACAAACCGGACTTGCAGGTAAAACTGATTCCGATTACCTCACAAACCGTATTCCACTGCTGCAAAACGGCACTTTCGATTTTGAATGTGGTTCTACCACCAACAACGTCGAACGCCAAAAATAGGCGGCTTTCTCTGACACTATTTTCGTGGTCGGTACGCGCCTGTTGACCAAAAAGGGCGGCGATATCAAAGATTTTGCCGACCTGAAAGGCAAAGCCGTAGTCGTCACTTCCGGCACTACCTCTGAAGTTTTGCTCAACAAACTGAATGAAGAGCAAAAAATGAATATGCGCATCATCAGCGCCAAAGATCACGGTGACTCTTTCCGCACCCTGGAAAGCGGTCGTGCCGTTGCCTTTATGATGGATGACGCTCTGCTGGCCGGTGAACGTGCGAAAGCGAAGAAACCAGACAACTGGGATATCGTCGGCAAGCCGCAGTCTCAGGAAGCCTACGGTTGCATGTTGCGTAAAGACGATCCGCAGTTCAAAAAGCTGATGGATGACACTATCGCTCAGGTGCAGACCTCCGGTGAAGCGGAAAAATGGTTTGATAAATGGTTCAAAAATCCAATTCCGCCGAAAAACCTGAACATGAATTTCGAACTGTCAGACGAAATGAAAGCACTGTTCAAAGAACCGAATGACAAGGCACTGAACTAATTACAAGAACCAGAGGCGGAAATTCCAGCCCTCTCGATTGTTACGTAGCACGGACAGACTATACGCCTGATGGTCGTTCCCCATCGGGCCTGAAAACCGCAATACGCTGGGTAACAATCTTCGAGGGTAGCAGTTAACGCTGCTACCCTCTTTTTTCTGGAGTAGATTTATGTCTATAGACTGGAACTGGGGTATTTTTTTACAACAAGCCCCGTTCGGCAATACCACCTATCTTGGTTGGGTCTGGAGTGGTTTTCAGGTGACGATCGCTTTGTCGATCTGCGCCTGAATTATCGCTTTCCTCGTCGGTTCATTTTTCGGCATTTTACGTACCGTTCCAAACCGTTTTCTCTCCGGTCTGGGTACGTTGTATGTCGAACTGTTCCGCAACGTGCCGTTGATTGTGCAATTCTTTACCTGGTATCTGGTGATCCCGGAGCTGCTGCCGGAGAAAATCGGCATGTGGTTTAAGGCCGAGCTGGATCCCAATATTCAGTTTTTCCTTTCATCCATGCTCTGCCTGGGGCTGTTTACCGCCTCCCGTGTTTGCGAACAGGTACGCGCCGCTATTCAGTCGCTACCGCGTGGGCAGAAGAATGCCGCGCTGGCGATGGGCCTGACGCTACCGCAGACTTATCGATACGTACTGCTGCCTAATGCTTATCGCGTTATCGTCCCGCCGATGACTTCCGAGATGATGAACCTGGTGAAAAACTCCGCCATCGCCTCGACCATCGGTCTGGTGGATATGGCGGCGCAGGCGGGTAAATTGCTCGACTACTCGGCTCACGCCTGGGAGTCGTTTACCGCCATCACGCTTACGTATGTGTTGATTAACGCTTTTATCATGCTGGTGATGACGCTGGTTGAACGTAAAGTTCGCCTGCCCGGCAACATGGGGGGCAAATAATGTACGAGTTTGACTGGAGTTCCATTGTTCCTTCCCTGCCATATCTGCTCGACGGGCTGGTGATCACCCTGAAAATCACCGTCACGGCAGTCGTGATTGGTATTTTGTGGGGTACCATGCTGGCGGTGATGCGCTTGTCCAGCTTCGCGCCTGTTTCGTGGTTTGCCAAAGCCTACGTTAACGTATTCCGCTCGATTCCTTTAGTCATGGTTTTGCTGTGGTTTTACTTGATTGTGCCGGGATTTCTGCAAAATGTGCTGGGATTATCGCCAAAAAATGATATTCGTTTAATTTCGGCGATGGTGGCGTTTTCGATGTTTGAAGCGGCCTACTATTCAGAGATTATCCGTGCCGGTATTCAAAGTATTTCCCGTGGTCAGTCGAGCGCCGCGCTGGCGTTGGGGATGACTCACTGGCAGTCGATGAAACTGATTATTCTGCCGCAGGCTTTCCGCGCGATGGTGCCGCTGCTGCTCACTCAGGGCATCGTACTGTTCCAGGATACCTCGCTGGTGTATGTGTTATCTCTGGCCGATTTCTTCCGTACCGCCTCAACCATTGGTGAGCGTGATGGTACGCAGGTCGAGATGATCCTGTTTGCCGGATTTGTTTATTTCGTTATTAGCCTTAGCGCGTCGTTGTTGGTCAGCTACTTGAAAAGAAGGACAGCATAATGATTACCCTGAAAAATGTTTCAAAATGGTATGGTCACTTTCAGGTGCTGACCGACTGCTCAACCGAAGTGAAAAAAGGCGAAGTGGTGGTGGTTTGCGGCCCGTCTGGTTCCGGCAAATCAACGCTGATTAAAACCGTCAACGGCCTCGAACCAGTGCAGCAAGGTGAAATCACCGTCGATGGTATCGTGGTTAACGACAAGAAAACCGATCTGGCAAAGCTGCGCTCCCGCGTCGGGATGGTATTCCAGCATTTCGAGCTGTTCCCTCATCTGTCGATTATCGAAAACCTGACCCTGGCGCAGGTGAAAGTGCTTAAACGCGATAAAGCGCCCGCTCGTGAAAAAGCATTGAAATTGCTGGAGCGCGTGGGACTTTCCGCACATGCCAATAAATTTCCGGCGCAGCTTTCCGGCGGTCAGCAGCAGCGTGTGGCAATCGCTCGCGCATTGTGTATGGCTCCTATTGCGATGCTGTTCGACGAACCGACATCGGCGCTGGATCCGGAGATGATCAACGAAGTGCTGGACGTGATGGTGGAACTGGCGAACGAAGGAATGACCATGATGGTGGTGACCCACGAAATGGGCTTTGCCCGCAAAGTGGCGAATCGGGTGATCTTTATGGACGAGGGTAAAATTGTCGAAGACTCGCCGAAAGACGCTTTCTTCGATGATCCGAAATCGGACCGCGCAAAAGACTTCCTCGCGAAAATCCTGCATTAATCACTCTGGCGCGCATACCCAATTGCGCGCCATCTCACGCTTTATCGTTTCGCCCCTCGTATCTGTTACATCCTGGCGTTACCCTTGTCGCAAAGAAGCACACAACAAGGAGCAACAATGGCACTGCCAATTCTGTTAGATTGCGACCCAGGTCATGATGACGCTATCGCAATAGTTCTCGCCCTCGCCTCACCAGAGCTTGATGTCAAAGCAATTACGTCTTCCGCCGGAAACCAGACACCAGAAAAAACCTTACGCAATGTTCTGCGTATGCTGACCTTGCTTAATCGCACCGATATTCCGGTGGCAGGCGGCGCGGTAAAACCGTTAATGCGTGAGTTGATTATCGCGGACAATGTGCACGGCGAAAGCGGTCTCGACGGCCCGGCATTACCGGAACCGACGTTCGCACCGCAAAACTGTACGGCGGTGGAGCTGATGGCGAAAACGCTGCGCGAAAGTGCGGAACCTGTCACGATTGTTTCTACCGGACCGCAAACTAACGTTGCCTTGCTGCTCAATAGCCATCCGGAACTGCATAGCAAAATTGCCCGTATCGTGATTATGGGCGGCGCAATGGGGCTTGGTAACTGGACGCCTGCGGCTGAATTTAATATTTACGTTGACCCGGAAGCGGCAGAAATTGTCTTCCAGTCAGGGATCCCGGTGGTGATGGCCGGTCTGGATGTTACTCATAAAGCGCAAATCCACGTTGAAGACACCGAGCGTTTCCGCGCGATTGGCAACCCTGTTTCAACCATTGTTGCCGAACTGCTGGATTTCTTCCTCGAATATCATAAAGACGAAAAATGGGGCTTTGTCGGCGCACCGCTGCATGACCCATGCACCATCGCCTGGCTGTTGAAACCCGAGTTGTTTACCACTGTTGAGCGCTGGGTTGGCGTGGAAACACAGGGGAAATATACCCTGGGTATGACGGTTGTTGATTATTATTATCTGACTGGCAATAAACCGAATGCCACTGTAATTGTCGATGTTGATCGTCAGGGCTTTGTTGATTTACTGGCTGATCGTCTGAAATTTTACGCTTAACACTCGTCATTGATTAAGATCACCACGCGTTACCTGGGTGGTCTTAATCTATTTATCTCTTTTTCTTTCAAGATATAAATGCAATGGATAATGCAGAACTCGCCATAGGTATCGATCTCGGCACTACCAATAGTTTAATTGCCGTCTGGAAAGACGGTGCCGCGCAATTAATTCCAAATAAGTTCGGTGAATATTTAACACCATCCATAATTAGCATGGATGAAAATAATCATATTTTAGTCGGAAAACCGGCTGTATCACGGCGTACTTCGCATCCGGATAAAACGGCAGCGTTATTTAAACGTGCAATGGGCAGTAATACCAACTGGCGGTTAGGCAGCGACACATTTAACGCGCCAGAACTGTCCTCTTTGGTATTACGCTCATTAAAAGAAGATGCCGAAGAATTTCTGCAACGTCCGATTAAAGATGTGGTGATCTCCGTTCCGGCTTATTTCAGCGATAAACAACGCAAGCATACCCGTTTAGCAGCGGACTTAGCCGGGTTAAATGCGGTACGCTTAATTAATGAACCCACAGCAGCTGCGATGGCGTATGGCCTGCATACCCAACAAAATACCCGTTCGCTGGTGTTTGATCTCGGTGGCGGCACGTTTGACGTTACGGTGCTTGAGTACGCCACGCCGGTGATTGAAGTTCACGCCTCCGCTGGCGACAACTTCCTCGGTGGCGAAGATTTTACCCATATGTTGGTCGATGACGTTTTAAAGCGCGCGGATGTCACAAGGACCACGCTTAACGAGAGTGAACTGGCAGCCTTGTACGCCTGTGTGGAAGCGGCAAAATGTAGCAATCAATCGCCAATGCACATTCGCTGGCAGTACCAGGATGAAACGCGGGAATGCGAATTTTACGAGAACGAACTGGAAGATTTGTGGTTGCCGCTGCTCAATCGCTTGCGAGTGCCGATTGAACAGGCGTTGCGCGATGCGCGTCTGAAGCCGAGTCAAATCGACAGTCTGGTGCTGGTTGGCGGCGCGTCACAAATGCCGCTGGTGCAGCGAATCGCCGTGCGTCTGTTTGGCAAATTACCGTATCAAAGTTACGATCCGAGCACCATTGTCGCGCTGGGCGCAGCAATCCAGGCCGCCTGCCGCTTACGCAGTGAAGATATTGAAGAAGTGATCCTCACTGATATTTGCCCTTACTCGTTGGGCGTTGAGGTTAACCGCCAGGGCGTTTCCGGCATTTTCTCGCCGATTATTGAACGAAACACCACTGTGCCCGTGTCGCGTGTAGAAACTTATTCAACCATGCACCCGGAACAGGATTCAATTACGGTTAACGTCTATCAGGGAGAAAACCACAAAGTTAAAAACAACATTCTGGTGGAATCCTTCGATGTGCCGTTGAAGAAAACCGGGGCTTATCAGTCGATTGATATTCGCTTTAGTTATGATATCAACGGGTTGCTTGAAGTTGACGTGCTTCTGGAAGACGGCAGCGTTAAGTCCAGAGTGATTAACCACAGCCCGGTAACATTGAGCGCGCAGCAGATTGAAGAGAGTCGGACGCGGTTATCCGCATTGAAAATTTATCCGCGCGATATGCTCATCAATCGCACCTTTAAAGCCAAACTGGAAGAGTTGTGGGCGCGGGCGCTGGGTGACGAGCGAGAAGAGATTGGCCGGGTGATCACCGATTTTGATGCGGCGCTGCAGTCAAACGATATGGCCCGCGTCGATGAGGTCAGGCGGCGGGCGAGCGTTTATTTAGCCATTGAGACCTCATAATCACGGCTGCCGGATGCGGCGTAAATGCTGCATCCGGCATCGGCGCAAAAAACACATCGTCAACTAAACAACATCGCGATTTTGCCGAGAGCATAACCTATAACCAGCACCGTTAAACTGATTTTGATAATGCTGGTAATGCTCTGTGGTTTTTCACCCTCATCATTTTTTTCTTCATGGTTTTCAGGTGTTGGCTCATCGACATCTTCATCCTCCGGCTCGAGTTTTACTTTCGTCAACAGCATCCGGGTGATAATGGCCTCTAATGGATGAGCATCTCCGCCTTCCAGCCTTGTATTAAGACGGGCCAGCATCTCTTGTTTCGGAAACGCTTCAAGTACTACCTGTTCCGCTACCCGATACAAATCCAGTAACGGTGAATCTTCTTCTGTCTCGCTACCGACTCTCGATTTCCACCACGCCCATGCTTTGCGTTTGAAGAATAACGACTCAATAAACGATTGACCTAACGGCGATAATTTTCCGCTATGTAAAATTTCCGCCCATAACAGCCGCGTCCGGGCGCTCTCACCAGGAACATATTTCAGCGGTTGACCTTGCGCATCTACCATGCTCCGCGCTTCGATAACCATCACTAATAACGCGAAATAATCCGGGCAATGACGCTTGCTCCACTGCAACAACAAATTATCAGCTTGTGTAGATGGGTAACTTTCCCAGTACGCGCCGAGATCAGCAAGCAGGCTTTCCCCCTCGCCGCAGTACAAACGTTGTGCACACTGGTAATACCGGGCATCTTCGCTTTCTGGTTCTTCCGCTTGCCACTGTTTGGCTACAGGAATGAGTTCCACCATACCTGTTTGCACCGAGCTGTACCAGCGCAACAGTTTGCGATGTAACTTTGCATCATCAGGAATGAACCACGGTCCTTCCATCGCCAAAAACGCAGTGACATAGTCAGGATGGTAACGGCAGCAACGTTCCAGCGCGAAGTAATATTCAACAGTCTGGTTCTGTAACGCGACGGGATATTCCAGAAGGCTAAGGAAATCGAAACAATCACCAGCCTGAATGGCCTCAAGAAAAGCCTCCCTTTCTTCCTCATCCATTCCTTCGCTGTCATTAAACGAATGCCAGTTCAAACGCTCTGCCAACAAAGAAGCACAATTTAATGACAGATATCGCGCTTCTATAGCGATTGCACACAGCGGCCAGCGTAATTGATCGACATCCTCCATGTTCCAGGTATTTAATTGCTGAATAAATTTCTGCCAGGCGGAGGGCTGAAAACGATCACTTTCTGAATCCAGTAATGTCCTGAATGCACGTAGTATTTCATGTTCAGCGGTGGCATCTTTTTCTTCATCATCTGCTTCCTCGACAGGATTTACCGCCAGTCGCAGCGCCTCTTCATAGGCCTGGCGTAATGCTTTAAACCCCTGCGGATCGGTTTCGGGATGACACAACGGTAAGCGAGCAAGATAAGCCTGGCGGATAATGTCTATTTGCGTCGTGCTTTCAATTTCGAGGATTTGCCAACATGTTTTCATAGGTCGCTCACATCCTTAAGCGTTACCGGGCATTCAGGCTGGACAGTTAATGGCTGCCAGGGAAGCGTGGCATAGAAACGGTCGCTTCCCGCTGCCAGCTCTTCGAACATCCGACTCCCGGCGCTATCGTATTTGTACAGGGTTAGCGCCTCGCGTAGCGAAGCGTTGTCTTCGCACTGAGAAGATTGCCAGTAGAGACGCCCTAGTGAATAGGCAGAAAAATAGTGCATCCAGCTGTGATAGTAATGGTGAGCTCGTGCATAGACGCGCGATTGCAGCCATAAACTCTCTTCTTCCGTCAGCCAGTTGTTGAGCACACCGGCCCGTGACAGAAACCCCATTCGAACATAATCCCAGGCTTTGATTCCCCCTTCTCCACAGCACATAGCGGTTTGGGCAACGAATTGGGTATAAATCAACCCTCTCTCCGAGCCACCAGCAATTAATGCTTTCCACTCTTCAGGGGAAGAGCGTTGCCATGTCAGATATAAGCCAGCTAAATCATTGGCATGACCATCATCAGTCATCTGATAAATAGTCTGAATTAAATCATCACGATTATTTATTCCCCAGGATGATGAGAGATCG